>DATBLL010000268.1:0-19507 GCA_036555425.1 Alphaproteobacteria bacterium
CGAAAGCGGCGCACACCGGTGCTCATGGCGATCCCGTTCGCGCCGCGTCGGGGGCAGCTTCTGGGGACGGAGGAGCCGGTGCCGGGTTCGAGCGGAGTGCGGCGGCTTTATCGGCGGCGTCGGGGGCTCTAGAAAAGGAGCCGGCGTGGGCCTGGCGCCCGAGGAATTGGATCATGGACGTCGCCGAAGCGATTCGCACCAAGCTCACCGCGGCCTTCGCGCCGGACACGCTCGAGATCGTCGACGAATCGCACCTCCACGCCGGCCATGCCGGCCATCGGCCCGGCATATCCACGCATTTCCGCGTCGCCATCGTCGCCGCCGCATTCGCCGGTAAGCCGCGCGTCGAGCGCCAGCGCCTGATCTATGCAGCGCTCGGCGAGCTCATGGGCAATCCGATCCACGCGCTCGCGCTCAGCGCCAAGGCCCCCGGCGAGTAGCGCGGCTACTTGGCGCCGGCCTTTTCGGCGCCGGTGAAGAAGTCGGGCAGGTAGCGCTTCACCAGCGGTCCGTCGCTCTTCCAGGCGTGGCAGGTGTCGACGACGATCGGCCGGCGCTTGGGCGTGTCCGGCCCTCTGGCGGCGTCGCCGGCTTGCGCGGGATCGGCGGTCACCTCGGCCGGCGCGGCGGCCTTCTGCTGCTTCCGGAGCGCCCGCGCGCGCTCGGAGACTGTCGTCTGGAACGCGACCGTCGCCACCTGCTGCAGCATCTCGACGATGTGCGTGCAGCCTTGCGCCCCGCCCAGCCGCGCGCGCACCTCGCGCGTGAAGCCGTGGCCGATCTTGACGCCGACGAGGCGCTGGAAATTCGGCAGGATGTCGGGGCAGATTTGGAACGGGCTGTGGTCGGTGGCGGCCGCGACTTCCTTGATCTCCATGCGATCGTCGATGGTGAGCCGGATCCACATTTCGTGCACCGGCGTCCCGGTCTCGACGCGACCGCGCCACTCGTTCTCGAACGGATAGGTCTTCACGTCGACGATGCGGCCCTCGACGTCCCAAAGACCGTCGTGGCGCAGAAAGCCCTGGCAGGTGACGGTGCGCGTGTGCAGGTGCTCGCGCGGCGCGGGGGCGGGTAGCGGCATGGTGGCAGTGCCTGTGATGTTGCACTGCACCTAAAGCCGCGTTTGCCCGGGGTCAAGGCGCGACCGCGACCGCCGGCTGCCGCTGAAGCCGCACCGCCGGCGACACGGCGATCACAAGCGCCTGGACGAGAAATCCGACGACGGCGGCGATCAGGCAAATCTCCACCCCGTAGAGTCCGCCCAGCAGCGCGCCCACACCGGCGCCGATCGGACGCGCGCCATAGGCCATGATGTTGATCGCCGAGACGCGGCCGAGCAGGTGCTGCGGATTCACGATCTGCCGGAGCGTCGTCGTGCTGATGACCCACAGGATCGGGCCTGCGCCCAGAATGAAGAACGCGAAGCCGGCGAGCAGCGGGCTCGGCAGCCAGATCGTGAGCGCCATCAGCACGGCGGCGGCGAAGCCCGCGACCGGCCCGATCGCAACCACGGTGCCGAAGGCAAGCGAGCGCATGATCGGCGGCGCGAGCAGCGCGCCGGCGACCATGCCCGCGCCGAACATCGCAAGCGTGGCGCCGACGGCGAAGGCCGGCAAATTCAGATTGTGCACGGCGTGCGGCACGTAGATCGCGAGGATCAGGAAGAACGCGACGTTGAAGACGAACTGCGTCACGAACACGGGGCGCAGCAAGGAATGCTGGAAGACGAAAGCCGCGCCCTCGCGGATGTCCTGCAAGGGGTGCCGGCGCGCGGCGGCCGTCCGCGCCGGCTCTTGGATGCGCGCGAGCAGCAGCGCCGCGGACGCCGAAAGCAGTGCGGCGACGCCGAAGGCCGCGGCTGCGCCGGTCCAGCCGACGAGCATGCCGCCCAGCGCGGGCCCGGCCGCGAAGGCGGTCGTGCGCGCAAGTTCGATGCGTGCGTTGGCGGTCGAGAGCGCGTCCATCGTCACCAACGCGGGAACCAGCGAGGGCGCCGCGACGCTGAAGACCACGGTGCCGCACACGGCGACGAAGCCGAGCAGCGCCAGCAGCGACCATGTCAGCTGGTCGACATAGACGAGGGCGAGCAGGCCCAGCAGCGCCGCCGCGCGCAGCGCCTCGGCCTCCGCCATGAGCCGGCGGCGCTCGCGGCGATCCGCCAGCAAACCCGCGGGAATCGCGAACAGCAGGAACGGCAAGGTCAGCACCGTTTGCAGCAGCCCGGTTTCGCCGGCGCCGGCGCCGAGCGCCAGCACCGCCACCATAGGCGCGGCCGCAAGGGCGATCTGCTCGCCCGATTGCGCCGCGAGATTCGACCAGGCCAGGCGCCGGAAATTCGCTGGGAGCGTCTCGCTGCCACTCGACCGCATGGGGGCCTCTTCTCGCGCAAGCGCGTCCGGCCATCGACCTAGGTCGATCGCGCCGCGCGCGCTATCCGAAGCTTGCGTCGCGGTTCACGTCCGCGTCCTTGGCCGGACCGTCGGCGGCCGGCGAAGGCTCTCCCCGAGGACGACTGAGTGAGCCGCGCTCCGACAGCACGGCTCGGCTGCTTGGATGCCCGTGCGTCTGCCGCGCCGCGATCAGCCGCGCAGCTCGCGCAAGAAGGCGCGGAGCGCGCCGCCGATCTCCGCCGGCGCATCCTCCTGGACATAGTGGATGCCCTTGACCGTGATCTCGCGCTGGTTCGGCCAAGTGCGGCAGAAATCGCGCGCGCGCCCCGTCAGGAGCGCGCCCGGCTCGGCGTTGACAAAGAGCTTCGGCATCGGGCTCGACGCGAGCCACGCGCCATAGGCCGCGACCGCGGCGACGACGTCGGCGGGTTCGCCCTCGATCGGCAGTTCGCGCGGCCACACGAGCGTCGGCCAGCGATCGGCGCGGTCGGCGAAGGGCGCGCGGTAGGCGTCCATCTCCGGTGCGGAGAGCGTGCGCAGGATGCTCTTTGGCAGCACGGTTTCGACGAAGAAGTTCTGGTCGAGCACCATCGCCTCGCCCTTTTCCGAGCGCAACGCGCGGAACATGGCGTCGCGGCCGTTGGGGAAGTCGCTCCAGCGGCGTGGCTGCACCAGTGCCTCCATATAGGCGATGGCCTGGATTTGCGTGGGGAAGCGCCGCGCGCGATGGAACCCCAAGGCCGAGCCCCAATCGTGCAGCACGAGCACGACGTTGCGCGCGAGCCCCAACGCGTCGAACCACGCATCGAGATAGCGTGCGTGATCGGCGAAGCGATAGGCGCGGCCCGGCGATTTCCCGGATCGGCCCATGCCGACGAGATCGGGCGCCAAGCACCGGCCGCGCTCGGCCGCGAACGGGATGATGTTGCGCCAGAGAAACGACGAGGTCGGATTGCCGTGCAGGAAGACGATGGGATCGCCCTTGCCAACATCGATATAGCTCATCTCGGTATCGAGGACGCGCATGCGCCGGCGCGGATGCGCATCGAGGCGGGAAAGTTCAGAAACGGTCATTTCGCGGGCTCCTTGCAAAGCGGAGAGGGCAGCGAGACGGTACGACATGGCGATCAGGCCAACGCGACGGGCGCGAGGCCCTGCTCGGCGCAGAAGCGGCGATACGCTTCGGCCTTGGCCGCGGCGGTATCGCGGCTGACGACGCGGCCCTCGGCGTCGAGGTATTCGACCGGCCCGCGCACGACGAAGAGGCTCACCAGCGGCTCGTCGCCCTCGACCGACCACGTGTCGGTCTGGCCCGCCGGCTCGTATTCGTAGTCGCCCGGGCCGAGCACGCGGCCGTCGCTCAAGCGCCGGCGCCCGCTCAAGACGAAACCGTGCACTTCGCCCTGGTGGCGATGGAGTCCGATGCGCGTGCCGGGCTCGACCTTGAGCAGCACGGCCCAGCCGGCCTGGTCGGGCAGGAAGGCGAGCGGCCGCGACGACATGCCCGGCGCCACCGGCATCCACGGGAATTGGCCGGCCTCCTTCAGGGCGGAAGCGAACTTCGCGACGGCGATCATGGCAACTCTCCTCGATGCGCTTTTCTGCGCGGAAGAGTGGCCCGGCCTGTGGTACTTCATAAGCACCACTAAGCATGAATATCATGGAGCCACTTTTTGGTTTTGCCATCGATCTGCCGCCGCGCCGCGCGCGCGATCTATTGGGCGCGGTGCACCGGCAATTGCGGTCGGCGATCCTCGACGGGCGCTTGAAGCCGGGCCTGCGCCTGCCGGCGACACGCGCGGCCGCGGTCGCGCTCGGCGTCTCGCGCAACACCGTGATTGCGGCCTACGACCTGCTGTTGAGCGAAGGCTATCTCGTCGCGCGGCGCGGCTCCGGCACGTTTGTCGCCGAGAATCTCTCTCCGCCGCGCCGCTTCAAGGCGAGATCGGCGGCGCCGGAGCTGGACCGGCGTCTGGCGCCGTTCTGGCGCGCGCTGCCGCCGCTGCCGCCCGCCCGCGCGGCGTCCTTTCGCTACGACTTCCGGATCGGGCTATCGGACAAGGCGTCATTTCCGTTCCACATTTGGCGCCGCTTGTCGGCGCGGGCGCTGCGCGCCTTGTCGAAGGCCCCCTCCGCCTATGCCGAGCCCGAGGGGCGGCCGGCGCTGCGCGGGGCCATCGCGAAGCACATCGCCTTTGCGCGCGCCGTCGCCTGCAACGCCGAGGACATCGTCGTGACCGCGGGCGCGCAGCAGGCCTTCGACCTGCTTGCCCGTATCCTGGTGACGCCGGGGCGCACCATGGCCGCGTTCGAGAATCCCGGCTACCCGCCGCTGCGCGACGCATTCGCCGCCGCCGGCGCCGCGGTCCGGCCGGTGCCGGTCGATGGCGAGGGCCTCGTCGTCGAACGGCTGCCAACCGAGGCGCGCATCGTGTGCGTGACACCCTCGCACCATTCGCCGCTCGGCCCGACGATGTCGCTGCGGCGGCGGACGGCGCTGCTCGAATTCGCACACGCCCGCGGCGCCGCGATCGTCGAAGACGATTACGACGGCGAGTTCCGCTTCGCCGGGCGGCCGCTCGACGCGTTGCAGACGCTCGATCGCGGCGAGTCCGTGTTCTACGTCGGCACCTTCTCGAAAAGCCTCTTTCCCGCGCTGCGCCTCGGCTTCGTCGTAGCGCCGCCTTGGGCGCGGCCCGCGCTCATTGCGGCCAAGCGGCTGACCGATTGGCACGGGCCCGTGCTGGCGCAGGACACGCTCGCGCCGTTCATCGCCGAGGGCCATCTCGCGCGCCATCTGCGCAAGATGCGGCGCGTCTATGCCGAGCGGCGCGCGATCCTGCTCAAAGCGCTGGCGCACCACTGCCCCGGCCGCATCGTGCCGATCCCGTCGGAGGCGGGCATGCACATCGCCGCGCGTCTCGCCGGCGATTTGCGCGCCGATGCGGTCGCGGCCCGTGCGGCCGCGGCCGGCATCGGCGTCCAATCGCTCGGGGCCTACTTCAACGCCAAGCCGGCCCGGAACGGCCTCGCCTTCGGCTTCGGCATGATCCAGGCGGAGCGGATCGACGAAGGCATCCGCCGCCTCGCCGAGGTGATCCGCTAGGCTTCCGCGCCTATTTTTTCTCCGTGTCGGGATCGCGCGTGGCGCTCCACGACTTGCTCGTGCCCTGCACCATGTGGCGGAGGTTCTCGACGCCCTCGGGCTCCTCGAAGAACAGCGTGCGCTTGGCCGCCATGTCGGGCATGTCCTGCGTCACGTACATGAGCGTGTCCTCGTCGCCCATGGCCTCGTGCTTGTGATAGGCCCAGGCGGGGCACACGATCGTGTCGCCGCGCTTGTAGGAATAGCGCACGCCCTCGACGGTCGTGAAGCCGGTGCCCTGGAGATAGTGATAGATCGCCACCGAATTGTGCCGGTGGTTCGGCACCACCTCGCCCGGATGGATGAGCTGGATGCCGATGAAGATGCCGGGCGCGGCGCCGGCGAGGTCGCGGTGATCCTCGTTGATGAGCGAGCAGAAGCGGCGCTCGGCGTGGCGGATCGGGTCCTTGCCGAGTTCGGCGAGCACCTTCTGCCAATCCTCGGCCGACCATTTGCAGCCGCGCACATAGCCGTGGCGCACGCGCTTGAAATATTCGTCGGCCGAGATCACGCGCGAATTGCCGTAGCCGGCCTCTCGGCCGGCGGCGCCGACATTCGCGCCGGCGCTCGCCGTCGCATCCTTGTTGCCGTCGGGCATGACATGTCTCCTCTGGCTCGGGGAAGGGGCCGTTTGCGGCTCTTGTTCACAATGTGTGACGCATCATACTATTCGTAACGCAGAGCGCGGTCAATTGTTCGGCTTCCGGCACTCCCCAGTCGGGGTACAGTCGCCGCGCGGCGGAGGACGATGTGCAGGGCAGGGGGCGACGGCGGAGCGGCCGCGAGCCGCTCGGAATCCAATCGGTGGAGATCGCGGCGCGCATTCTGCGCGCGCTGGCCGAAGGCGGCGGCGCGATGGCGTTGCGCGAGCTCGCCGCCGCCGCGGGCATGCATCGCGGCAAGGTGCACCGCTATCTCATCAGCCTCGCACGCGCGGGCCTGGTCGCGCGCGAAGCGGATTTCGGCCATTACGGCATCGGCCCGCTCGCGATCATGGCCGGGCTCGCCGGTCTCAACCGGCTCGATCCCATCCGCCGCGCCTACGCGGCGCTGCCGGCCCTCAGCGAGCGCATCGGCGAAACGGTGGTGCTCGCGGTCTGGGGCGAGCGCGGTGCCACCGTCGTGGCGCTCGAAGACAGCGCGCGGCCGGTGACGCTCAACGTGCGCGTGGGCTCGATCTTGCCGCTGCGCACGAGCGCCACGGGCCGCGTCTTCGCCGCCTACCTGCCCGAAACGGTGCTCCGCCCGGTGCTCGCCGCCGAGGCCAAGCGCGCGCAAGGAACCAAGCTGCCATCGGCGGCGGCGTTCGCGCGCGTCCTCGCCGAGGTGCGGCGCGACGGCCTCGCCGCGGTCGAGGGGACATTGATCCCGGGCCTCAACGCGCTCGCGGCCCCGGTCTTCGATCAGCGCGGCAAGCTCGTTCTCGTGATCGGCGTGGTCGGCCGGCGCGAGACGTTGGCCGCGCGCCCGCGCACCCCGGCCGCGAGCGCGCTCAAGGATGCGGCAGCCGCTTTGTCCCGCCAGCTCGGCTATTCGGCGCCGTAGGGGCGCGCTGCGCGCGCCCTACCTCCGCAGGCCAAGGCTTCGACGGCCGAGAGCGGGCGCGCAGCGCGCCCCGACGCGCGAGGCGCTCCGCTACGCCGCCTTGTCGTCGCTCGCCGGCGGGTCGCCGCCGGCGGGATTTTGGCTCTGCGCCGGCGCCGGTGCGGGCGGGCCGGCACCGGCCTCGGGCGCCGGTTTCTTGGCCGCACCGTTCATCGGCTTCACCTTGAGCGCCGTGATGCGGTTGTTCTTCTTGCGCAGGATCTCGAAGCGGAAGCCGTGGAAGGCAAAGGTTTGCCGCACCTCGGGGATGCGCCGCGCCTCGTGCATGACGAGGCCGGCGACGGTGGCGGCGCGGTCGTCGGGCAAGTCCCAGCCGAGCTCGCGGTTGACGTCGCGCACCGTCACCTCGCCGCCGACGATGTAGGAGCCGTCGCCGACTGCGCGCATGCCCGATTGCGCCTGCTCGGGCGCGTCGCCGATCTTGCCGACGATCTCCTCGAGAATATCCTCGAGCGTCACGACGCCCTGGAACGCGCCGTATTCGTCGACGACGAGCGCGAAGTGCTCGCGCCGGCGGCGGAATTCGCGCAGCTGGTCGAGCAGCGAGGTGGATTCGGGGATGTACCAGGCCGGCGTCACGAGCTTGGCGAGGTCGAGCTGCGCCGCCGCGCCCTTGCCCTTGCTGATGGCGCGGAGCAGGTCCTTGGCGTCGAGCACGCCGATGATGTTGTCGGGATTGCCGCGATAAACGGGGAGGCGCGAATAGGGGCTCGCCAGCACCTGGCGCAGGATCACCGGCGTCGATTTCTCGGCGTCGATCATCGCGGTGGCGCTGCGATGGGTCATCACCTCGCCGACCTTGACGTCGCCGAGATCGAGAATGCTCGAGAGCATGCGCCGCTCGGCCTCGATCTCGGGCTCGGGCCCGACATGCATCGAGATTACGCCGCGCAGCTCCTCCTCGGTCGTCGCCAGCATGCTCTGCTGCGTGCGGATGCCGAAAAGGGTGAGGACGCGGCGGACGATCCATTCCACCGCCGCGGTGAGCGGCGCCAGGACGCGGACGACCGCGGCCACGATGGGCGCGATCGCGAGCGAGGTGCGGTCCGGCGCGTAGAGCGCGTAGGTCTTCGGCAGCACCTCGCCGAAGACGATGAAGAGGACGCTGAGGGCGACCGTCGCGTAGACCTCGCCGCCGGCGCCGAACCAGGACAGGAACAGCGACGTCGTCAGCACCGAGGCCAGCGGCGCGACGATGTTCTGCGCCGTGAGCAGCGAGCCGATCATGCGCTCGCGGTTCGAGCGGAGTCCATTGACGAGCGCGGCGCGCGGATCGCCCTGGCGCTCGAGCTCGAGCATGCGCGGCTGGGAGGCGGCGGTGAGCGCGGTCTCGGCGCCCCCGAAGAAGGCGGCCAGGAGGAGAAGGATCACGATCGGGAGGAATGTCCACAGTGAATCCATGATTGCGCTCCTAGTTGCCTCTCGCCTTGCGGGTCGCCCGACTCAGACGGCGCCGTGCGCGCGCAAGGCCGCCATCACCATTTCGGCCGGCACGTCGTCGGCGATGAAAGCCTCTCCGACCCCGCGGACGAGGATGAAGGTGAGCCTGCCGCCGCGCACCTTCTTGTCGCTCTGCATGTGTTGAACGAGCGGCTCGGCCGGCCAGCGCCGCGCGGCGAGCGTATTGGCCTTGAGCGAGGTCGGCAGGCCCAGCGAAGCGAAATGCCGGCGCACCCGCTTGGCCGCTTCCGGCGCGCAGAGGCCGAGCGCCGCCGAGAGGTCGAAAGCCATCGCCATGCCGAGCGCCACCGCCTCGCCGTGGCGCAATTCGTCGCCGTAGCCGCACTCGGTCTCGAGCGCGTGCGCGAAGGTGTGCCCGAAATTGAGAAGCGCGCGCTCACCCGCTTCGCGCTCGTCGGCGGCGACGACACGGGCCTTGGCGCGGCAGCTTTGCGCGACGGCGCCGGTCCGCTCGGGCCCCGCGCGGTCGATCACGGCCGCCGCCGCGCGCTCGAGCCAGGCGAAGAACGCCGCGTCGCCGATGAGGCCGTATTTCGCGATCTCGGCGTAGCCGGCGAGCCGCTCGCGGCGCGCCAGCGTGTCGAGCAGCGCGGTATCGGCCACGACGAGCCGCGGCTGATGAAAGGCGCCGACCAGGTTCTTGCCGTGGCGCGTGTCGATCGCCGTCTTGCCGCCGACCGAGCTGTCGACCTGCGCCAGAAGCGTCGTCGGCACCTGCACGTAGTCGATGCCGCGCAGGAGGATGCCGGCGGCGAAGCCGGCGAGGTCGCCGATGACGCCGCCGCCGAACGCCACGATCACGTCGTCGCGCTCGATGCGCTTGGCGAGCAGCGCGTCGCAAAGGCGCTCCAGCTCGGCGAAGCTCTTGGTTGCTTCACCCGGCGGAAGGATCACCATTTCCGCCTTCAGCCCGGCGCGCGCAAGCGCGTCGCGCAGCGCCGCGCCGTGCAGCCGCTCCACGGTTTCGTCGGCGACGGCGAAGACGCGCTTCAAGCGCGGGCGCAGCGCGCGGATCTCGGCCACCGCATCGAGGGCGCCGGGGCCGATGGCGATATCGTAGCTCCGCGCGCCGAGCTCGACGCGGATGCGCGCGCGCGGCTCGGCGGCGGCGTAGTCTTGTCGCGGCGCGTCGTTCATCGCGATCGCTCCGCCGCGACGCGCGGGCGGAACGCGGCCAGAGCCTCGATGACGCGCTCGACCGTCGCCGCCGTCGGCGCATTGCCGGTTTCGACCGTGATGTCGGCTTCGGCATAGATCGGGCCGCGCACCTCCATGAGCCGCGTGAGGATCTCGCGCGGATCGCCGCCCTTGAGCAGCGGCCGGTGGCCGCGGCGCGACACGCGCTCGACCAGCGTGTCGAGATCGGCCTTGAGCCACACCGTGATCGCGCGGCTCTGGATGCGCGCGCGCGTTTCGGGATCCATGAACGCGCCGCCGCCCGTCGCCAGCACGCCGACCGGGCCGTCGAGCAGGCGCGCGATCACGCGCCGCTCGCCGTCGCGAAACACCGCCTCGCCGTGCTTCTCGAAAATCTCCTCGATCGTGCAGCCGGCGGCGCGCTCGATCTCGGCATCGGCATCGACGAACGGAACGCCCAGGCGCTGCGCGAGCCGACGGCCGATCGCCGACTTGCCGGCACCCATCATGCCGACCATGAC
Organism: Alphaproteobacteria bacterium; assembly: GCA_036555425.1. Lineage (GTDB taxonomy): Bacteria > Pseudomonadota > Alphaproteobacteria > Bin65 > Bin65 > SBBV01. The sequence goes on from DATBLL010000268.1 coordinate 10,263, forward strand.
GATGGGCCGTTCCAGTTCTTTTCCGATCGGCAAGGGACGCGGCGCGCTCATTGAATCCGGCGCCGCGGCGAGCGCCGTCTCGGCCGCACGCCGCATTGTCGCCATACTCCTGGATTTAGCATCGCCGTCATCTGGGGGGCCGGTCTCCGAAGTTCACGCGCTGGAACTTCGAGCGCCGGCCTTTGTTTGCAGGGGTCTTGCCCTAGAACATGCGGCTTCCGGCGAAAAATGCAACCGCACCGGTCGTGGCGCTGCTCATCGCCATGGCCGGCGCGCACGATGCCGCCGGTCAAACCGTCAAGGAACGCGATCTCAGCCCGCTGCCGGGCCGCGCGCCGCCGGCGAACGGCGCCACGATGCGCCCGATGGCCGCGCCCGATACGGGCGCGAGCGGCGTCAAGGTGGTTCCGCTTTCGCGCGACGCCGAGCCGGCCGCGCCGGCGCCGGGCGCGAGCTTCCACACCGATGCCGGCTTGCGCGGCGCATTCTGGCGCGGGACGCCGTTTTCGCTGGTGGCCGAGGCGTTGCCGCGGCTGCCGGTGCGCGTGACCTCGCGTATTTGCCATGCCCTCACGCTCGAAATTCTCACGAAGCCGGCGGAACCCTTGGGCGGGCCGCTCATAGCGGCGCGCCTTGCCGCGCTCCGCGCCGAGCGGCTCTACGCGATGGGCCAGCTCGAGGCCGCCGACGCGCTGTTCAAGGCGGCGTCGGTGCCGCGCGGCGACCCCGCGCGCGCCCCCGCGGAGATCGAAACCCAGCTGCTGCTCCACGGGCCGAGCGTCGCCTGCGCGGCGTTGGCCGAGCATCTCGCGGCGCGCCGCTCGGCCTATCTCGAGCGCGCGAACATCGCATGCCTGGCCATGGCGGGCGCGCACGCCAAGGCCGCGCTGGCGCTCGGCCTGCTGCGCGAGCGCGGCGACGCGGTGGGCGAGACCTTCGGCGGCCTGATCATGGCGCAGCAGCCCGATCTCGCGCGGCCGCTCGGCACCTTTCGCGGGGCCGATGCCTGGGCGGTCCGCCTCGTGGCCGAGACCCGACTGCCGTGGCCCGACGATGCGATGCGCCTCGGCTCCCCGGCCCTGCTGCGCGCGATCGCGACGAGCGCCAACGACCCCGTCGCCGTTCGCCTCGGCGCCGCCGAGCGCGCGTTCCTCCTGGGAGCGCTCGACCGGGCGGCGCTGGTCGCCCTCTATCGCAGCGTGCGATTCCGCCACGAGGTCTTGAAGCAGGCCGCGCGGCTGCCGCTGGCGCACTATACGCCGGTGAAGCGCGCGCTGCTTCTGCAGGCCGCGACGACGGCGGGCGACCGCGGATCGCGGATGGAAATCTTGGCCAATTGGTGGCGGCTGGCGCGCGCCGATCGTGGCGGGATGTTGGCGGCACTCGTGACCGCGCCGCTTGTGTCCGAAACCGCGCCGGAGGCGTCCTGGCGGGAGAACGCGGCGGCCATTTCCCGCGTACTATTCGATGCCGGGGAGCTGGATCGGGCCCTCGTTTGGTATGCCTGGCTCCGGCGCGCAACCTTCAGGGACATGGAAGCCTATATGCGGCTGGGTGCGATCGCGCAATTGGCGGATACCGGCGGCCGGGGCTGGACCGCGGCCGAGGCCGAGGCCTGGGCGGATTATCAGCGTGCGCAGGCATCCGGCGAGCGCCGGATCGCGCTCATGCGCGCGCTCGAGGAAGGACTGGGGGCGAAGGGCCCGCATAGCGGGCAAGAGGCGTACGGCAAGCTCGCCCGCGTCGGCGAAAGCATCGGCGCGGGCAGATACGGCGCGGATCGCCGGTTCGCGGATTGGCGCGACATCCATGCGGCCGCGCAAGCAGGGCGAGAAGGGGAGGCAATATTGCTGATGCTGACGGCACTCGGCCACGACGGCGTGGCCAGGGCGGAACCGCACGCGCTCGGCGCCGCGGTGGGCGTCCTGGCGACGCTCGGTCGCAAGGCCGAGGCGCGCCGGCTCGCTGTCGAAGCTGCACTCGCCAACGGATTTTGAGCCCCCCATGCCACGAACCGCCCTCGCGATCCGGGTAACCCCCCGCATCGAAGCGTTCCTCGAAATGCTCGTCGCCGAACGCGGCGCCGCGCGCAACACGATCGATTCGTACAAGCGCGACCTCGCCGACGTGGAAAGCTTCCTCGCGCGCCGCGACCGCGGCATCGAGGCGGCGGCCACGGAAGATCTGCGCGAGTATCTCGCGGCGCTGAGCGCCAACGGCGCCACGCCGTCGACGGCCGCGCGCCGGCTCTCGGCGCTGCGCCAATTCTTCCGCTTTCTCTATGCCGAGGGCGCGCGCGGCGACGATCCGACGGCGACGATCGAATCGCCCCGGCGCGGACGCCCGCTGCCGAAGCTCCTGAGCGAGGAGGAGGTTTCGCAGCTCCTCGAGCGCGCGCGCAGCAAGCGCGGGCCGGAGGGCGTGCGCCTCACGGCCCTGCTCGAGACGCTCTACGCCACCGGCATGCGCGTTTCGGAGCTGGTGAGCCTGCCGCTGTCGGCGGTGGCGCGCGATCCGCGCTACATTCTGGTGCGCGGCAAGGGCGGCAAGGAGCGGCTGGTGCCCTTGAGCGAGCCGGCGCGCGAGGCTCTCAACGGCTATAAGTCGGTGCGCAGCCAGTTCTGCCGCAACGGCGTGGAATCGCCCTATCTCTTCCCCTCGCGCGGCGGCAGCGGATATCTGACGCGCCACCGTTTCGCGCAGCTCCTGAAGCAGCTCTCCGCCGAGGCCGGCATAGCACCCTCGAAAGTGTCGCCGCACGTGCTGCGGCATGCCTTCGCGACGCACCTGCTGAACCGCGGCGCCGATTTGAGGAGCGTCCAGCAGATGCTCGGCCACGCCGATATCGCGACGACGCAGATCTACACCCACGTGCTCGACGAGCGCCTGAAATCGCTCGTGGAAACGCACCACCCGCTGGCACGGGCGCGGCGCCGATAACGGCGCCGCCGCTCGCGGCGACGCCATTAACCATCGGGTGGCCGGGCTGGCCCTTTCGTCGGCACTCGCCTAATCTCCGCCGCGCCGAGCCCCCAATCACGCGCGTCCTCCCCGCTCCGCATGTGCGGCATCGCCGGACTGATCATGAAGAATGGCCGCGCCCCGCCGCTGGCGGCGCTCGAGGCGATGCAGCGCGCGCTCGCGCATCGCGGGCCCGACAGCGTCGGCTCCTATGTGAAAGGCGCGGTCGGCCTGATCCAGACGCGCCTTGCCATCATCGACGTCGCCGGCGGCGGCCATCCTCTTTACGGCCCCGGCGGCAGCGCGCTCGTCGGCAACGGCGAGATCTACAACTACGTCGAGCTCCGGCGCGATCAGGCCGGCCGCGTCAACTATCGCACCAACTCCGATTTCGAGCCGACGCTCAACATGCTGGAGGCCGACGGGCTCGCGGCGCTCGACAAGCTGCGCGGCATGTATGCGCTGGCGTTGCACCGTCCGTGGAAGGACGACGTGCTGCTGGCGCGCGATCCCTTCGGCATCAAGCCGCTCTACCGGGTCGAAACCGACGCGCTCCTGGCCTTCGCGTCTGAGCCGCGCGCCTTCTTCGCCGCCGGCCTCGCGAAACCCGCGCTCGACCCGCTGCGCCGTGACGAGTTCCTGGAGCTGCAATACGCCAACACGGCGGACACGGTCTTCGCCGGTGTCCGACGCTTGCTGCCGGGCGAGGGCCTGCGCGTCGTCGGCGGCGCCGTGGTGGAGACGCGGCGCATCGATGCGTTGCCGCCGCCGAACGGGCTCGCGCCGCGCCCGCTCGACGAGACGATCGCGGCCTTCGATCGCGTGTTCGAGAATTCGGTGCTGGTGCATCAGCGCTCGGACGTGCCCTACGGCATGTTCCTCTCGGGCGGCACCGATTCGGCGGCGGTGCTGACGATGATGGCGCGGCTCAACGAGCGCCCGGTCTTGGCCTACACCTGCGGCTTCGCCGGCACGGCCGCGGCCGACGAGCGCGAGCAGGCGGCCGCCGTCGCCAAGGCCTGCGGCGCCGAGCATGTGCGCATCGAATTCGGCGCGGCGGATTTCTGGCGCCTCCTGCCCGAGATCGCCGGCGCCTTCGACGATCCCACCGCGGACTACGCGATCCTTCCCACCTACAAGCTCGGCGCCGAGGCCAAGACGCGCGTCAAGGTCGTGCTCTCGGGCGAGGGCGGCGACGAGCTCTTCGCCGGCTACGGCCGCTATCGCTATCTGATGCGGCCGTGGTGGCGCTTCGGCCGGCCGCCGCGCATCAAGGGCATGTTCGACCGGCTCGGCGTCCTGCGCGACGAAGGCCGCGATTGGGCCGCCGCCGCCGAGGCCATCGCCGCCGCCGAGCGCGGCAGCGGGCGCAGCAAGCTCCAAGCCGCGCAGGCGGCCGACATCCGCGGCTGGCTGCCGCACGATCTGCTGCTGAAGCTCGACCGCGCACTGATGGCGCACGGCGTCGAAGGCCGCACGCCGTTCCTCGACCCCGAGGTCGCGCGCTTCGCGTTCCCGCTGCCCGACGGCCTCAAGGTTGCCGAGGATCGCGGCAAGTGGATCCTCCGCCAGTGGCTCGCCAAGCACTGCCCGGCCGCCGACGCGATGGGGCGCAAGCACGGCTTCACCGTGCCGGTCGGCGAATGGATCGCCGAGGAAGGCGCCCGCATCGGCCCGCTGGTCGCGAATCAGCCGGCGATCCGCCAGGTGGCGCGCCCCGAAGCGGTCGAGGCTCTGCTCAAGGACGGCGCCCGCAAACACCCGCGCGCCGCGTTTACGCTGCTCTTCTACGCGCTGTGGCACCGGCGGCACATCGAGGGCGCGAGGGGCGGAGGCGACGCGTTCGAGGCGCTGTCACAGTAGAGTCGAATTCTCTCGAGACTTGTCATCCCCGCGAAAGCGGGGGACGACAAACTGGAGCTGTCGGCGTGGCGCGCAATTTGCCTGTTTGCAATCGGCGCCAGATCAACTAGCTCTCGACGCGTCTCCCTGCTCGGCGGTTTCCCCATGTCCTTCAAAACCATCACCCCCGCGCCGGCGCGGCTCAATCGCAGCGAGCTGTCGGTGCCGGGCTCGAGCCCCAAATTCTTCGAGAAGGCGGCCAAGGGCGAGGCCGACGTGGTGTTCCTCGACCTCGAGGACGCGGTGGCGCCCGACAGGAAGGCCGAGGCGCGCAAGAACATCATCCAGGCCATCGGCGACGTCGATTGGGGCGACAAGACCCTCTCGGTGCGCATCAACGGGCTCGACACCGCCTACATGTACCGCGACGTGATCGAGCTGCTCGAGAACAGCTCCGAGCGGCTCGACCTCATCATGATCCCCAAAGTGGGCACACCCGCCGACGTCTACGCCGCCGACATGCTCGTCTCGCAGGTCGAGCGCGCCAAGGGGCGGAAGAAGCGCGTGGGCTTCGAGCTCATCATCGAGACCGCGCTCGGCATGCAGAACATCCACGAGATCGCGGCCGCGAGCCCGCGCAACGAGTCGCTGCACTTCGGCGTCGCCGACTTCGCCGCCTCGACTCAAGCCAAGATCACGTCGATCGGCGGGCCCAACCCGAACTACGGCGTGCTCACCGATCCCGCCGGGCCCGAGAAGAAGCGCGACTTCCACTGGGGCGACATGTGGCACTACGCGATCGCGCGCCTGATCGTCGCCGCGCGCGCCAGCGGCTTGCGGCCGATCGACGGACCGTTCGGCGACTATTCGGACCCCGACGGCTTCCGCGCCCATGCCTGGCGCGCGAGCGTCCTGGGGTGCGAGGGCAAATGGGCGATTCATCCTTCGCAGATCGCGCTCGCCAACGAGATCAACAATCCGCCGCCGGCCGAGGTTGAGAAGGCGCGGCGCATCCTCGAGGCAATGAAGGCGGGCGAAGCGGCGGGGCAGGGCGCCGTGGCGCTCGACGGCAAGCTCATCGACTACGCCTCGATCCGCCAGGCGCAGCACCTCGTGAAGCTGGCCGACACGCTCGCCGCGCGCGCGGCCCACCGGCCGGTCTAAGGCATCGGCGATCCCGCCCGGGCGCGTGCCATCCGCGGCGAAGCGGCGGATATTTTTTACGAATTTCGGCCACAATGCCGCCCAGGAATTGCGTAGCTCTTCGCGCCGCCGCGCCCGTGTGATATTGAATGTGGATGCCGACGTTCCTCGACTTTGAGAAGCCGATCGCCGAACTCGAAGGCAAGATTGAAGAACTGCGCCACCTCTCCGACGGCGGCGGGCTCAACATCGCCGAGGAGGTCCTGCGCCTCCAAGACAAGGTCGAGCGCCTGCTCAAGACCACCTATGCCAAGCTGACGCCTTGGCAGAAGGTGCAAGTCGCGCGCCATCCCGAGCGCCCGCACGCGCTCGACTATCTCGAGGCGCTCTTCACCGACTACCAGCCGCTCGCCGGCGACCGCGCCTATGCCGAGGACGCGGCGGTGGTGGGCGGGCTCGCGCGCTTCCGCGGCCGCTCGCTCGTCGTCATCGGCACCGAGAAGGGCCACGACACCGACAGCCGCCTGAAGCACAATTTCGGCATGGCGCGGCCCGAGGGCTACCGCAAGGCGCAGCGCTTCATGCGCCTCGCCGAGCGCTTCAAGCTGCCGCTGGTGACGCTCGTCGATACGTCCGGCGCCTTCCCGGGCAAGGACGCCGAGGAGCGCGGCCAGGCCGAGGCCATCGCGCGCTCGATCGAAACCTGCCTCGATCTCGAGACGCCGCTTGTCAGCATCGTCATCGGCGAGGGCGGCTCGGGCGGCGCCATCGCGCTCGCCGCGGCCAACACGATCCTGATGCTCGAGCACGCAATTTATTCGGTGATTTCGCCCGAAGGCTGCGCCTCGATCCTGTGGCGCAGCGCCGATCAGGCGAAGGAGGCGGCCGAGGCACTGAAGCTCACCGCGCAGGATCTGCTGGCGCTCGGCGTCATCGATCAGATCGTCCCCGAGCCGCTGGGCGGCGCGCATCGCAGCCGCGAAACGGTCTTCGCGTCGGTGACCGAAAGCCTCGACCGCGCGCTCCGCGATCTGGCACCGCTCGACGGCCCGACGCTCCGGAGGAAGCGGCGCGAGAAATTCCTCGACATGGGGAAAGTCGGGCTCGCCTAAGACCGCGCCGTCAATGCCGATCGAACGGACCGCGGGCCCGCTCTGGGTCTTGGCCTACGGCTCGCTGATGTGGGACCCGGGCTTCGCGTTCGACCATTGCGCGCCCGCGGTGTTGAAAGGCTACCGGCGCGCCTTCTGCGTGCTGTCGAAATCGCATCGGGGCACGCCCGAGCGGCCGGGCCTCGTGCTCGGCCTGGCGCCGGGCGGCACCTGCCGCGGCATCGTCTACCGCGTGACGTCCGGGCGCGAGGAAGAGGTACAGGCCTATCTCTTCGAGCGCGAGCGGCGGCGCTACGAAGTTTATCGCGAGCGCATGCTGCGGGTCCGGCACAAGGCCGGCGCGGTGCTGGCGCAGACCTACGTCGCCGATCCGGACGCGCCCGATTTCGTCGGCGAACTCCCCCACGACGAGATCGCGCGCCGCATTCTGGCGGCGCATGGCGAGCGCGGGCCCAACTTCGTCTATCTCGAGCGCACGATCGGCCAGTTGCGGACGCTCGGCATCCGCGAGCCGGGCCTCGAGCGCGTCTACGAGATCGCGGTGGCGTTGCGATAACGGATCTTCCATCGAAGGCGCCACGAGCAACGTCATGCTCTGATGTCCGAAGAGTCAAGCGTTGGGCGCGAGACTGCGCGCGCGGGCGAGGCGCTGTGTGTCGTGAGTGGGTCGATGCACGGGTCTGGGAGCGAGCGCTTGAGCGACGGTTGATCGATCTCTGATGCGCGTGTTTGACCGTCTTGAGCAAGGATGCGTCGCGGGGCTGTCTCGCACTGAGCGCGAGTGTGGGCGTGAGAGCGGCCACTCCGGCATGACGACGAGGGTTCCCCTTATCCGGCGTCGCTCCCAGGCTGGTGCATCGACAAGGACGTGATGGCTTGGGGCACCTCCTGACTTGCTAAGACAGCGTCGTTCGAGTGCGGTGGAGCCGGCGGGCGGGGCGCGGTTCTCGCCTAGGGCTGGGACCGCGGCCCGCCCGCCGGCGGCGCAGCGAGCGGGGCGGCGGCGCGGGCGATGGCCCAGATGAAGCCGAGCGATTCGCGCGCGATGGCGGTGACGGCAACCGGCGCCCGCTTGCCCCTGGCGATGAGCTGGCGATAGCGCCGGGTGAGACGATGGCGCGCTTTCTCGGCGATCGCGGCGACGGCCGGCGGCGCCGTGATGGCGCCGCCCTTGGCGGCATGGGCGTAGCTCCAGCCCGCCTCGATCAGCACCTTGCGGGCGCGCCCGTTGCCGGTCTTGGTGATGGGCCCGCGGCGCACCCGGTCTGCGGTCGTATGCTCGCTCGGCACCAGGCCGACGAAGCCCATGAGCTGGCGCGGACTGGCAAAGCGGCGCGGATCGCCGATCTCGGCCGCCAGCGTGGCGGCGTGGACGAGCCGATAGCCGCGCAGCGCCTGCAGCGCCTCGACCAGCCATGCCAGGGACCAGCTGGGCACTTGCTCGGCGATATGATCGGTCAGCCGGTCGCGCCGTGCTGCGGCCTGGTCGAGCGCCACGAGGAACTCGGCGAACATCAGCCGCTGCGCCGCGTGATCGAAGGCGAGGCCGGCGAGCCAGTCGCGATGCTTCTTCGTCCACGGCTTGCCGGCGTAGACGATCCCCTGGCGCAGCAGGAACCCGCCGATGCGCTGGCGACAGCGCGTCAGATCCTCCACCGCCATCGCCCGCGCCCGCACCAGATCGCGTATCGCCTCGTGCGCCGCGTCCGGCACCCATACCGCCACGATCTCCTCGGCCCGCAGCAGCGTCGCCAGCTTCAGCGCGTCGCGACGATCGGTCTTCACCCGCTCGCCCGGCGCGCGCGGAATCCGCGACGGCGCCGCCACCACGCAGCTCACGTCCGCCATCGCGGCGAGTTGGCGGTAAATGCCGTAGCCGCAGGGACCCGCCTCGTAGCACGTCTTGATCGTGCGACCCCCTTTGCGCAGCTGCTTGATCAGCCGCTCGAGCGATGCCGGCGTGTTCGCGATCTTCCCCCACGCTCGCACCTCGCCAAACGGCAGCGGTTCGGCCACCGCCACCGCAATCGTGTCCTTGGCTGTATCCAGGCCGACGAAAAGCGTAGACTTCGACATGAGCGGTCTCCCATGCTTGAGGCTCGGCGCCGGGCCATCCGGCGCAACCCTCGCTATCGCATGCGACGAGACCGCTCACCTCCACTATCCGTATCGGACATTTACACTGAG
>DATBLL010000015.1:0-25074 GCA_036555425.1 Alphaproteobacteria bacterium
GCTCGGCGTGAACCTCGACGGCGCGTTCTTCACGCTGCGCGCCGCGGCCAAGCACATGGTGGCGCGCGCGGAGAAGGGCGACCCCGGCGGCCGCCTCGTCGGCGTCGCGAGCCTCGCCGCGCGCTCGGGCGCCGCGCGCAACGAGCACTACGCCGCCACCAAGGGCGGCCTCGTCTCGATGCTGAAGGCGATGGCGGTCGAGTTCGCGCGCTACGGCATCACGGCCAACGCGATCCTGCCCGGCTGGATCGAGACCGAGATGACCGCCGATACCTTCGCTCACGCGAAGTTCGCCGCCAACGTGATGCCGCGCATCCCGGTGCGGCGCTGGGGCAAGCCGGCCGATTTCGGCGGCATCGCCGTCTACCTCGCCAGCCCCGCCAGCGCCTACCACACCGGCGACGAGATCCTCATCGACGGCGGCTACTGGGTGTTCTGATTCCCCCTCGCCCCAGGGCGAGGGGGAATGCGTTACTCCGCCGCCTCCGCGGCGGCGCCCTCGCCGAGGTGCCGCAATTTCGGCATCACCTCCTTGGCGAACAGCTCGGTGCTCTTGCGCACCAGCGCGTCGGGCAGGGTGCCGAACTGGATCATGCACACCAGCACCTTGAAGCCGCTCTTGGCGTGCGCCTCCTCGATCTTGCGGCGCACCGTCTCGGGGCTGCCGACGGCGAAGGTGCCCTTGGCGAGGATGTCCTTCATCGTCTGCTTCGTGGTCGTCATGCCCTTCTTGGTCGCGAGGATCGCTTTGAGCGAGGCGATCGAGGTGTAGCCGGGCGGCAGCAGCATCTCGAGCGGCATGTAGAGGAAGTTGTTGAAGAGAGCCTCGATGTGCTGCTCGGATTCCCGGATCGCGATCTCGTCGGTCTCGGCGACGTAAATCGGCACGGCCCAGCCCAACTGCGATCCGTCGGCCTCGTAGCCGAACTTGCGCGCCTGCTGCCTGTAGAGCTCGTGGAAGCGCAGGACCGACTCGATCGGGCTGAAGGTGATGATGAACGGGTATTTGCGCTTGGGGTCCGCGGCCCATTCGATCGTCTCGGCCGAGCCTTGCGAGGGGATCCACACCGGCGGGTGCGGACGCTGCATCGGCCGGGGCCAGGTGTTCACGTATTTGAAATTGTACTGCTCGCCCTCGAACTCGAACGGGCCCGGCTCGGTCCAGGCGCGGATGATGAGGTCATGCGCCTCGTGGAAGCGGTCGTGCGAGTAGATCGGGTTTACGCCCGAGGCGTGATATTCGCAGCCGATGCCGCGCACGAAGCCGGCGACGATGCGGCCATGCGAGAGCGCGTCGAGCATCGCGTATTCTTCGGCGACCGCGAGCGGATTGTTGAGGAGGGGCAGCGCGCGGCCGATGATCGGGATGCGCGTGCTCATGCCGCGCGTGCGGTCGATCAGGATGCTGGCGACGAGATTCGGCGCCGGCATCAGCCCGTAGGCGGTCTGATGGTGCTCGTTGACGCAGACGCCGTCGAAGCCGAGCGTCGCGGCGAGCACGAGCTGGTCGATGTACTCCTGATAGAGTTCGGCGCCCTGGGCCGAGTCGTAGAGCCGGTTCGGCAGCACCGACCAGTAGGAGCGGTATTTGCCCGCCTCCGCCATGTCGAGATGGCGGTAGGGCATCAGATGGAAGGCATGAAACTTCATGGCGCGGTCTCGCGGATGAAGGAGCGGATGGCGCTCACGACCTGGTCGGGGCGCTCGACATGCGGCAGGTGTCCGCAGGCCGGGATCGGCAAGAGGCGCGCCTTCGGCAGCTTCTTCATCCAGGCCTGCGCGTAGGCGGCGGGCAGCAGCTTGTCCTCATTGCCCCAGACGAGCTGCACCGGCGCCTTGATGCGGTGCAGCCAGCGCTCGAGGTCGGGGTTGTAGAGCCGCGGCTGCCAGGCGAGGCGCGCGAAGGCGAAGCGGTTCTTGATCTGGAGGTCGGCGAGCTCGGGCGTCAGCGGCGTCGCGATCATGCGCTCGGCGAAGGACTGGTCGTGGTAGAGATTGCGCGCATGCTCCTCGGGCGACCAGAGGAAGGGGTCGCCCGCCGGCACGCCGGCGACGCGCAGGCCCGCCGGCGAAATCAGCGTCATCGTCCGGAACGGCGCGCAATTGCGCACGGCGGCCTCGGCCGCGATCCAGCCGCCGAGCGACGAGCCGACGAGGTGCACCGCGTCGAGCCTTAGCGCCTCGAGCAGATCGAGATAGTAGAGCGCGGCGTCGCCGATGTTCTTGAGCCAGGGCGGCGCATCGGAGGCGCCGAAGCCGGGGTGATCCGGCACCAGCAGCTCGAAACGCTCTGAGAGCTGGTCGAAGAACGGCAGCCACACCGGCACGCCGCCGGCCCCGTGCAGGAACAAGAGCGGCGCGCCCGTGCCGGCCCGGCGCAGATGAATGCGCGCGCCGAGGATGGCCAGATGTTCGGATTTCGGTGCCGTCACGCTGAGCCTTTGATCGGTTCTTTCCCCTCGCCCTGGGGCGAGGGGGCAGGGGGAGAGGGGGTGGAACTTCGAACGAAAAAACGCTCCGCAATCGCCAAGGTCATCCCCTTCACTCCTATCCCCTCGCCCCAGGGCGAGGGGAACGCCGCTAGATCCGCTTCTCCGCGGGACACTTCTCGGCGTAGCTGTCCGGCGCCTCGACGATCTTCTCGATGCCCTTGAAGAAGGGCTTGCCGTCGGCGCCCTTGATCACTTCGAGCTTCCAGATCGGCTGGATCGGGAAGCCGTTGCTGTTGAACTTCAGATCGCCGCGCACGGACTCGAAGGGGCCCTTGCGGATGGCGCGCGCGAGCGCCGCGGTGTCGTCGACCTTGCCGCCCACGTCCCTGATGCCGCGCGCGAGCGGCGCCACCGCGTCGTAGGCGGTGACGGTGAAATGCGAGGGGTGCTCGTTCCACTTGGCGACGTAATCCTTGATGAAGCGCTTGTTGCGCGGATTATCGAGCTCGGAATTCCAGTGGTCGGCCATGATCGCGCCGATGGCGGCGTCGCCGATCGCCGGCAAGGTCAGGTGGCTGATCGTCCACATCGCGTAGAGCTTCGTTTCCTTGTTGAGGCCTGCCGCCACCCACTGCTTCATGAACGCGATGCCCATGGCGCCGGGCGCGAACAGGAACACCGCGTCGGGCTTGACCGCGCGGATCTTGGAAAGATCGGCCTGGAAGTCGCTCTCGTTCACCTTGTAGAGCGAGCGGTCGACGATCTTGCCGCCGCTGTATTTGCGCTCGAAGCCGGCGATCACGTCCTTGCCCGCCTGGTAGTTGGGCGCCATCGCGAACACGGTCTTGAGCTCGTCGCGGTTGGCAAGGATGCCCATCGCCTCGGCCACCTGGTCGTTGACGAAGGACGAGGCGACGAAGCGCGGGTTGCAAAGCTCGCCCGCGAGCGGCGTGGCGCCGGCGTTCCCGCTCAGCAGCATCACGTTGGCGTCGAGCACCGGCTTCTGTACCGCGAGCAGCACGTGCGACCAGATGATGCCGGAGACGACTTGGACCTTGTCCTGCTTGATGAACTTCTCGATCTCCTTCACCGCGACGTCGGGCTTGGTCTGGTCGTCGGCGTAGAAGATGCGCGTGGACACGCCGCCCAACTTGTCGCCGTCCTTCAACCAGCCCTGGTGCTCGAGGCCGAGCTTCCAGCCGCGCTCCATGTGGCGGCCGATGATGGCGCCGGGACCGGAGGTGGTGTTGAGGAAGCCGATCCGCAGCTCTTGGGCTGCGGCCGGAACTGCGGCGAGCGCCAAGGCGGCGCCGATGGCGGCGGCGAGCTTCATGGTTTCCTCCCTGGCCTTGTCGCGCGGATGCGCGGCGTTTGCGGCGGCGCCGGCGGCCAAAGCGGCGTCACCTCGCGAAAATAGACAGTATACTGTCTAATTTGTCAAACGCGATTCCGTTGTTGTATTGTTTCATCGGATCGCGTGGGCGCCGGCGCCCGCGGGGCGAGGGTTTGTCGAAAATGAGAGGCAAGCACGGCGCACAAACGGACGGAGCGCAAGGCGGCGCGCGGCGCGCGCGCGGCAAGGACGCCGCCCGCGCGCGCCTCGATCGCGACGAGCCCTTCGATCTCTACAAGACGCCGGGATTCCTGGTACGCCGCCTGCACCAGATCGTGGTCTCGGCCTGCTACGAGGGCTGGGGCGATCTCGACATCTCGCCGGTGCAGTACGGGGCGCTGATGGCGGTGCGCGCCTTTCCCGGCATCGACCAGCGCGGCTTGGCGCGCGCGATCGCCATCGACCGCTCGAGCATCGGCACGGTGAGCGGTCAGCTCGAGCGCCGCGGGCTCATCGCGCGGCGCACTGGCACGCGCGACAAGCGCAACAAGGAGCTGTTCCTGACCGCCAAAGGCGCCGCGGTGCTGCGCCGCGCCCATCCGCTCGCCTGGGAGATCCAGGACCGCATCCTGGCGCCGCTCGACGCGCGCGAGCGCCGCGTTTTCGTAGGCCTGCTCGCCAAGCTCGTCGAGCGCAACAACGCGCTCTCTCGCGCCCCGCTCGAGCCCACGGGCTTCGAGGCGGATTAGCGTGATGTTTGCCCCTACGGCGGAGAGATCGTGCCTAAGATTTCCCGGCGAGGTTGGCGCGCCGGCGCGCGTCGACGGCGGTCGAGGTGTATTTGAACGGAAGCTCGTGGACCGGGTAGGGCGCCTCGCGCGGGATGCGCACCATGTCGCCTTCCGGCGTCTCGGCTTTGATCGGCTGGATCGTCGGATGCGGGCCGCGCCGCCCGGCCTCGAGCGCCGCCGCCACCGTCGCGTATTGCGCGAGGCGCATCAAATTCATCCGCGTGACGAAGACGAGATAGAGCGCCTCGCGGTCGGCGGCGGCGAGGAGATCGGCGGGCCGCGCCCAGAGATATTCGTCGGCCTCGCGCCCGCCGATTGGGGCCTGCCCTGCCGGTGCCGCCGCGGCGAACAGGGTCGAGTCGAAACGGCGCGGCGCAAAATTAGGCGTCACCCAGCGCGCCCACGGCACCAGGAGATCGGCGGCGAGGCGCAACCCGTGCTCGGCGAGCAGCGCCGGCCAAAGCGCGGGATCGCGGTCGAGGCGCTCGCGGTGCGGCAGCAGCCGGGCGCGCGCCTCCGCATTCTCGAGCCCGCGCGCGAGCAGGATCGCGCTCTCCTCGAACAGCTCGCGCAGCGCCGCCAGCTGGCGCGCCGCGTCGAACGGGTGCGGCGCGCCGAGGTCGGCGGCCGCGTGGAACGCCGGGTGCGCGTCGACCGCCGCCACCTTGCCGCCCGGGAACACGACGACGCCGGCGAAGGCCGTGGCCTGCTCGCGCCGGCGCTGCATCAGCACTTCGATGCCCGCCGGGCTGTCGCGCAGCAGGATCACGGCGGCGGAGGGGGTGGGGGACGCGGGCTCGCTCATGCGATGCTTGTTGCAGGCGCCGTGCCGGGCGGTCAAGGTGCGTTCCGCGTCGGCTGCCCTCACTTCCCAGCCGCCGCGAAGCGGCGGCTGGGAAGTGAGGGCCGGGCCGCGAGCGAGGATCCATGCGCATCGGCATCGCTGGCTTCGGCTTTATCGGCAAGCACCTCTATCAGCGCCTGATGCAGGGCGGCGAGCCGGGTCTGTCGGTGGCCTTCGTCTGGAACCGCTCGCCGGGCAAGATCGCGGGCGTGCCGCTCGGGCTCATCCTGCGCGATCTCGGCGAGGCGCCGGACAAGCGCGCCGATCTCATCGTCGAGGTCGCGCACCCGGATGTCACGCGCGCGCACGGCGAAGCCTTCGTCGCCGCCGCCGACTATCTCGTGACCTCCGTCACGGCGCTCGCCGACGATGCGCTGCGCGGCAGGCTCGTCGAAACCGCGGTGGCGAAAAAGCACCGGCTCTTCATCCCGCACGGGGCGCTGGTCGGCCTCGATACGCTGGTCGAGCAGCGTCATCGTCTGGCGGAAGTGACGATCACGTTCCGGAAGCACCCCAGGAACCTCGATTTCGCCGCCAGCGGCATCGATCCCGCGATCGTCCAGGGGCCGACCGTGCTCTATGATGGGCCGGCGCGCGGCATCGCGCCGCTGTTCCCGCGCAACATCAACACGATGATCACCTGCGCGCTCGCCACGGTCGGGCTCGACAAGTGCCGCGCCGTGCTCGTCGCCGATCCCGGCCTCGGCAAGGCGTATGCCGAGATCGAGGCCATCGGCCACGACGGCTCGCGCATCGCCACCTGGAACGAGCAGCCCGCCACCGGCGTCTCGGGCAACGACATGCTCGCCTCGATCATCGGCTCGGTGCGCGCCGCCGCCGGCCGCGCGCCGGGCCTCGCCTTCGTCTGACGCGCGATGTCGCGGCGCTTGCAGAAGGATTGGGTCGTGCTGGCGAGCCTCGAGTATTTCGAGCGCGACCGCTGCGTCGATCTCTTCCGCCGCCCCGACGGCAGCTTCGGCTTCGAGGAATTCCGCCGCGACCCCGAAGACGCCGGCGCCTGGACGCCGGTGCAGTTCTATGCGCGCAAGAGCTTCGCGTCGAAGGACGAGGCGCTGGCGGAAGCGAAGCGGGCGGTAGCGTGGCTCGCCGCAAACTGAACCGCTTCGCGGTTGCCGTAGCTCGCATGGTCCGGGATTCTCGCTGTCGGTTCGATTTCGCGACGGATCAACCGAACGCCTTGAACTTGATCGTGGGATCGCGCTTTATCTGCTCGACGAGGGCCACTTCCCAGTCGAGATAGTCCTGCATGTGCTGCTTCAGCACGTCGCCGGGGTGGTCGTAGGGCTTGTACCAGACGTCGTCGGTGGCGCCGGTCGCGCGCTCGAGGCCCTTCTCGATCGGCAGGCCGGTGGCGAACCAGGCGGTGTTGCCGCCGTCGAGCACGAAAACCTCGGCGTTCGGCCAGAGCGCCGCCGCCTCGGGTGCGGCCAGCCGCGCGAGAAGGCCGTTCTCCGAGGTCAGCAGCAGCGCGCGCGGATTGAATACGAAGGTCTTGGCGGCGGCGAGGCGCGCGCGCACCGCCCACCACGCATAGGGCACGTGCCTGTCGCGATAGCGCAGGCTCGGGGCGAAATCGATGGCGGCGCAATCGGCCTGGCCGCGCATGCGCTGATACCATTCCGCCGGCGTCATCGCGGGCCACGGCGGAGCGCCGCCGGCGATGGCCGCGCGCGCCGTTCCACGCGCGACCGGCCAGCCGGAGAAGCCGTCACGGCCTTCGGGCGTCAGCACGAACACCTCGCGCCAGCCGAGCTGGATCAGCCACGACGCCGTCATGATCGCGCGCACGCGCTCGGGATCGGCGAGCACGATGCGGGCGTTGCGCACCGCGCAGTATTCGTCGGCGCCCTGCACCAGCTGCCCGCCCGGCGCGTGGCGGGCGCCGGCGATGTGTCCGGCCGCATATTCCTCGGGCGAGCGCACGTCGAGGAGATAGGTCGTGCGCGCCGGATCGCGCAGCCAGGCTTGCACGCGGCTGCGCGCGACGAACCCGACGCCGAAGCGCCGGCGGACGCGCTCGGCCGCCTCCTTCGCCTTGGCCGCGCCGTCGCGCGAAGGGAGCGGCGCGCGGCGGCCGGCGCCGTGCTCGCATTCGAACCCGGCCAGCTCCCAGCCCATCGTGCCGTCCTTGAGCGCCACGACCTTGTTGGGGATGCCGGCGTTGATCAGCGATTGCGCGCCGATGATGCTGCGCGTCCGGCCCGCGCAATTGACCACGACAAGCGTGTTGGGATCGGGCGCCTGGTCGTGGACGCGGAACGCGAGCTCGGCGCCGGGCGTGTCGACGCCGCCCGGGATGTTCATGCGCCGGTATTCCTCGAACGGCCGCGAATCGAGGATCACCAGGTCCGTGCCGTTGTCCTTGAGGGCTTTGAGCTCTGCGGCCGGGATGCGCGGCGTGCCGTAACGGTGCTCGACGAATTCGCCGAACGCCTTGGACGGCACATTGATGCCGCTGAACACCTCGAAGCCCGCCACGCGCCAGGCCGCGAGCCCGCCTTCGAGAATGGCGATGTCGCCGTAGCCGAATCCCGCGAGCCGCGCCGCCGCCGTTTCGGCAAGTCCATCGCCGTCATCGAAAACCACGATCGGCGCCGAGCGCCGCGGCACGAGATCGCCGATCATGAGCTCGAGCCGCGAGAGCGGCGCGGACGAGGCGAAGAACGGATGCCCTTTGTAGTGGACGCCCTGCTCGCGCACGTCGAGAAGCGCGATCTCGCCCTTGCCGCCGAGACGTCGCTGCAGCGCCTCCGCTGAGATTTGCTTTGTTGACTTCGTCACCGCACCCGCGCCTCGCGGATGTCGCTGTGCGCGGGGAAGACTTTCCAGCACTTCTCCTCGTCTTTCCAATATTCGCGCCGGTGCAGCTGCTCCAAGCCCTTGCCGTACATGTGGAGGTTCAAGGCGGGCGCGTCGATGTGGATCGAGTGGAGGTCGTCGGGCAGGAAGGCGACGCCGGTGCCCTGGCGCACGACGGCGCTGCCGGTCTGCCGCACGCCCTCGGGCGCCCGCTCGTAGAAGCGGTTCAGCTCCTCGCCGGATATGCCGACGATGACGGCCCAGACCGTGTGGTTGTGCGCGGGCGAGCGCACGCCGGCGCGCGCCGCATTGGCGTAGAGCGCGAAGCGGTGATCGTCGTCCTCGGCGATGCGGTAGAGCGTCGAGGTCCGCTCGCTGTCGGCCGGCGGGGCCGGGTAATCGGTCGGCGTGAAGAGATCGGTGCGCGCGGCGAGCTTGATCAGCCGCGCCTTCATGCGCTCGAGCGCTTGCTTCGTGACGCCGTGCTCGGCCTCGATGGCGCGGATATCGGCCACCGCCTCTTTGATCGCGCTCGCGCGCTCGATCTCGCGGTCCATGGCGGGCCTCCCTGGGCTTGTCGCGCCGTAAATTGAGGCACTCTCCGGCAGACATCAAGCCGGAGTCGTTTCATCCCTTGTCGGTGTTGATCAACCGATCACGCCGCTGACGCCGTCGAAGAGCAGCTTGCAGCCGGTCAAGAAGGTGAAGGCGTAGCAGAAGCGGTAGAAGAGGCGGTCGTTGACGCGCTTGTGGAGCCAGACGCCGGCGAGCGTGCCGAGGATGGCGGCCGGCATCAGCGCCGCCGAGGTCGTGAGGTTGACGGCCGGGAACATGTCGAGCAGCGCATAGGGCAGGAGCTTCACGTAGTTGACCGCGGCGAAGAAGACGACCGTCGTCGCCTGGAACACCGTCTTGTCGAGGCGCTGCGGCAAGAGATAGACCGAGAGTGGCGGCCCGCCGGCATGGGCGATGAAGCTGGTGAAGCCCGAAAGCGTGCCCCAGAAAAGCCCGCGCGGCACATTGCGCGGCGCCGCCACCACCGCCGTGCCGGTGCGCCGCGCCCGATAGCTCTGCCAGAACCAGCGCAACGTGAAGAGGATCGCCGTGACGCCGAGGATGATGCGGAGCGCGTCGGCGGTGAGATAGCGGAAGGTGAGCACGCCGACCGTGATGCCGATGGCGGCGGCGACGAGCAGGAGTTGGAGGTTGCGGCGGTCGCCCTGGCCGCGATAGGCCCAGAGCCCGACGATGTCGATCGCGCAGAGGATCGGCAGCATGATCGCGGCGGCTTGCGCCGGCGGCACGACGAGGGCGATGAGCGGCACGGTCATGATGCCGAGCCCGCCGCCGAACCCGCCCTTCGATATGCCCGAGATCATCACCGCCGGCACGGCGATGGCGTAGAACAGGGGCTCGGCGAGGATCATCGGCGGGGTCGCGGGCGCAGCGGCCGGGTTGCCTAACCCGGCTGGGCTTGCCACACAAGGGCATGAGCATTCTGCCCGCCGCCGCCGCGTCTTTCGCCGCGGACACCGCCGTCGCCGCGACGCAAGTCGCCGTCGTCGGGGCCGGCGCCTGCGGGCTCGTCGCCGCGCTGATGGCGAAGGAAGCGGGCGCCGAGGCGCTGGTGTTTGAGCGCGATGCGGCGCCGCAAGGCTCGACGGCCATGTCCTCGGGCATGATCATGGCCTGCGCGACGCGTTTCCAGCGCGCCAAGGGCATCGCGGATTCCGTGGCACTGATGGCGCGCGACATCCTCGCCAAGAACAAGGGCGAGGCCGATCCCGCGCAGGTCGAAACGATCTGCCGCGAATCCGGCCCGGCCGTGGAGTGGCTCGCCGGCAAGCACGCGGTGCCGCTCGATCTCGTCGAAGGCTTCCTCTATCCCGGCCACAGCGTGCTGCGCATGCACGCGCCGCCTTCGCGCTCGGGCGCCGAGCTGATCGGCGCGTTGACGCGGGCGGCCGCGGCGGCGGGTGTCGACATCGTCACCAACGCGCAGGTGACGGCGCTCTTTGCCGACGGCGACGGTCGCGTTGCGGGCCTGCGCCATCGCCGGCCCGACGGAGTCGAAGAAGACGTCGGCTGCCGCGCGCTGGTGCTCGCCTGCTCGGGCTTCGGCGGCAACAAGGCGATGGTGCGGCGCTACATTCCCGCAATGGCCGAAGCGCTCTATTTCGGCCATGCCGGCAATCGGGGCGATGCGATGGCGTGGGGCGAGGCGCTCGGCGCCGCGCTCGCCGACATGGGCGCCTATCAGGGCCACGGCTCGGTGGCACACCCGCATGGCGCGCTCGTCACCTGGGCGCTGATGATGGAAGGCGGCTTCCAGGTGAATGCGCGGGGCGAGCGCTTCTCCAACGAGCATCGCGGCTATTCCGAGCAAGCCGTGGACGTGATCGCCCAGCCCGGCGGCATCGCGTGGGACATCTTCGACGCGCGCCTCCATGCGCTCGGGCGCGCATTCGAAGATTATCGCCAGGCGGAAGCGGCGGGCGCGGTTCTCACTGCACCGAGCGCCGAGGCGCTGGCCGAAAAGGCGGGGCTGCCATCGGAAGCGCTCGCGCGCACCGTGGCGAGCGCGGCGGCGCTCGCACGCGGCGAAACGCGCGATCCGTTCAGCCGCGATTTCACCGGCAAGCCGGCGCTGGCGCCGCCCTACTGCGCGATCCGCGTCACCGGCGCGCTGTTCCACACCCAGGGCGGGCTCGTGGTGGACGGCACGGCGCGCGTCCTGCGCAAGGATGGGTCGCGCCTGCCCAACCTCTTCGCCGGCGGCGGCGCCGCGCGCGGCATCTCCGGCGCGCATGTCTGGGGCTATCTCTCCGGCAACGGCCTCCTGCCGGCGGTGACGCTGGGACGCATCGCGGGGCGTGAAGCGGCGCGACTGTCTCGAGCGTAGGGGCGCGCAGCGCGCCCCTACGCGATCGACAGCCACGCACCCGCTGCGACGAAGCCCGCGCCCGCGATGCGCGCCACCCATTCGCCCCGGGGCGCGGCTTTTTCGGCGAGGACGAGGGCCGCGAGCGCGGCGGCCCAGAGGAAGTTCATGACCCCGCCCACGAACAGCAGCGCCATCGCCGGCCAGCAGCAGCCGACGCAGTAGAGGCCGTGATGCGCGCCCACGCCAAACGCAGCGAAGCTGCGTCGCGGCCAGCGGCCGGCGAGGAATTGCAGCGGCGAGCGGCAATGCGAAAGGCAGCGCCGCTTCAGCGGCGTGAATTGATAGAGGCCGGCGAGGACGAAGACGCCGCCGCCGATCCGCGCGCCGGCGGCCGGGGAGAGAAGCTCGGCGGCGAAGACCTCTTGCAGGCCCCATTGGCCGAAGACGCAGAGAAGGCTGAACGCCGCCCAGGCCGCGAGATAGCCGGCGGCGAAGACGAGCGCGGAGGGCGAGGCGTTGCCCGCTTCGCGCTGGTGCATGGTGATGGCGGCGAACAGCAGGATGGTCGGCGCCGCGCCCGGCAGCATCATGCCCGCCATCATGATCCCCCACATCGCGAGCGAGAGGAGGAAGATGCGCGCGTCCCAGAGATAGAGCACTGGATAGCCGATGAGGCCGTCCATGCCGCTGGCGAAATCGCCCATGCCGGCCGCCATCGCGGCGAGATAGGCCCAGGCGAGAACGAGCATGAGGACGAGCGCAGCGATCGTGAGCGCACGGTCATTCGTGAGAGCGCGCGTGAGCAGCGGGCGGGTCTTCGCTTGTGCCGGTGCTTCCTGCAGCATGAAATCAGCATAAGACAATCGTCATCCTGAGCGAAGCGAAGGATCTCGCGCGCGGCGGTCGGCACGTCGTGGCCGAGGTCGAGGCTTGCGGCCCAGAGATCCTTCGCTTCGCTCAGGATGACGTCAAATGGGGCGCTGCGCAGCCCGGCATTGCGCGCGCGCCGATGGCGCTTGCCGCACGCCGCCGCTACAAGCCCCGCCCATGACGACCGCGGCGGCGCCGCTCTTGGGCCTGTTCCGGCTGCTGCAACGGCGCCGGCGCGCATGAGGCCTGTGGCCATTGCGCGCTTGCCCGCGCCCGCCACGGCCGATAAACGGCACGGCTTGCATCGAGGCGAAACATTCCATCCATGAGCGACATCGACCGCGTCTTGATCGTCGGCGCCGGGCCGGTCGGCCAGGTAACGGCGGGGCTGCTCCAGCGCGAGGGGGTGCCGGTCACCATCCTCGAGCGCGAGCCCGCGCTCCCGGAAGACCTCCGCGCCGGCACCTTCCATCCGCCCTCGCTCGAGTTGATGGAGCCGCTGGGGTTCACCGACTATCTGCTGCGCGAAGGCATCCGCGTCCCGCATTGGCAATTCCGCGATCTCCACGACGGGCTCGTGGCCGAGTTCGATCTCGGCGTCTTGAAGAACGACACGAAATATCCGTTCCGCCTTCATTGCGAGCAGTGGAAGCTCACCTTCGAGGCTGCGCGCCAGCTCAAGACGCGCCCCGGCATCGAATATCGCTTCGGCCACGAGGTCGTGGGTCTCCGCCAGGACGCGGACACGGTGACCGTCACCTGCCGCACCAAAAACGGCGAGCGCGCGATCGGCGGCCGCTGGCTGGTTGGCGCCGACGGCGGGCGCTCGGCGATCCGCAAGCTCGGCGGCTTCACCTTCGAGGGCTTCACCTGGGACGAACTCTTCGTCGTCATCAGCACGTTCTACGATTTCGCGCCGCACGGCTTCACCGAGAACGCCTATATCGCCGACCCCGATCTCTGGTGCGCGGTGTTCAAGATGCCGGGCTTCCAGCGCGGCAAGCCGCTCTGGCGCTTCGCCTACGGCGCCGATCCCACGAAGACCGACGCCGAGGTCCTGGCGCCGGACGAGTCCGAGCGCGTGATGCAGGCCTTCCTGCCCAAGCCCGAGCCCTATCATTTCGCCTACAAATCGACCTACCGCGTGCACCAGCGCGTCGTCGACCGGTTCCGGAAGGGCCGCGTGCTGCTCGCCGGCGACGCCGCGCACATCAACAACCCGATGGGTGCGCTCGGCATGAACAGCGGGATCCAGGACGCCGGCAATCTCGCCGCGAAACTCGCCAAGGTCTGGAAGGGCGAGGCGGGGCCGGAGCTGCTCGACCGCTACGACCGCCAGCGCCGCACGATCGCCAACGAGATCGTGCAGGCCATGTCGACGCAGAACCTCAACCGCCTGAAGGAGCGCGATCCCGAGGTGCGCAAGGCCGCGCGCGAGGAGATGAGGCGCATCTGCGACGACCCCAAGCGCCACTACGACTACATGCTGCAGACCAGCATGATCGCGAGCGTGCGCCGGGCGGAGACGATTCCGTAATCAGAGCACAGAGGGCAGAAAAACGACGGCGATTCGACCCATGGTCTGAATTCTGTCCTCTGTTCTCTGTCTCCTGTCGTCTGACCTCTGACATCTGCCCTTCACAGCCGCCCTCTAATGTCGGATGCTGTTCCTGGCCCAGACGGCGCAAGCGCCTTATGCGCAAGCGCCGTCGGCGGCTGGGAGCAAACGCGACGAACAGAAAAAGAGGTAGGACATGAGGGCGAAGTGGCTTGGCGCCGCGGCTGTGGCGCTGTTCGCGGCCCAACCGGCCGGCGCGCAAACCGAAATCCAGTTCTGGCACGCGATGGGCGGGCAGCTCGGCGAAACGCTGGCCCAGCTCGTCGACGGCTTCAACAAGCGCCAGAAGGACTTCGTGGTGAAGCTCGTCTACAAGGGCAGCTACACCGAGACGATGACCGGCGCCATCGCCGCGTTCCGCGCGAAGCAGCAGCCGCACATCGTGCAGATGTTCGAGGTCGGCACCGCCAGCATGATGGCGGCCAAGGGCGCCATCAAGCCGGTCTACGAGGTGATGGCCGAGGCCAAAGTTCCGTTCGACCCCAAGGCCTATCTGGGCCCGGTCTACGGCTACTACTCGACCACCGACGGGAAGCTGCTCTCGATGCCGTTCAACTCCTCGACCTCGGTCTTCTACTGGAACAAGGCCGCGTTCAAGAAGGCGGGGCTCGATCCCGAGAAGCCGCCCAAGACCTGGCCGGACGTGGGCGATTATTCCAAGAAGCTGCTCGCCGCCGGCTACAAATGCGGCTTCACCACGGGCTGGCCGTCGTGGATCCAGATCGAGAATTTCGGCGCCTGGCACAACGTGCCCTTCGCCACCAAGCAGAACGGCTTCGGCGGGCTCGACATCGAGCTCACGATCAACGATCCGCTGCGCGTCAAGCACATCGCGCAGCTCGGCGAATGGCATAAGGCCGGAATCTTCGTCTATGCCGGCCGCGAGAACAAGCCGAACGCCAAGTTCTCGAGCGGCGAATGCCCGATGTTCATGGGCTCGGCCGGCCTCGCCGGCGGCTTCACGCAGATGATGAAGGACACGCCGTTCGGCATCACCGTGCTGCCCTACTGGCCCGACGTGAAGGGCGCGCCGCAGAACGGCATCATCGGCGGCGCCACGCTCTGGGTCATGGCCGGCAAGCCGGCCGCCGACTACAAGGGCGTCGGTCAATTCTTTGCCTATCTCTCGGAGACCGAAGTGCAGGCCGGCTGGCACCAGAAGACCGGCTACGTACCGATCACCTACGCGGCCTTCGAATACACGAAGAAGCAGGGCTTCTACGACAAGAACTCGGGCCGCGACATCGCCGTCCTCCAGCTCACCAACAAGCCGCCGACCGAGCACACCAAGGGCCTGCGCATCGGCAATTTCGTGCAGATCCGCGACATCATCGACGAGGAGCTGGAGCAGGTCTGGGCCGGCAAGAAGTCGGCCAAGCAGGCGCTCGACGACGCGGTGAAGCGCGGCAACGAGCAGCTCCGCGCGTTCGAGCGGGCGAACAAATAGCGTGACGCCACGCGTGCGGCGCCGGCCCTCACTTCCCGTTGCTGCGCGAAGGGCGCAGCAATGGGCCCCTTCTCTCCCACTTCGTGGGAGAGAGACGTGCGCGGCCGAAGCTTCTTCTCTCTCCCGCACCAGCGGGAGAGAAGGGGCCCAAGCAATGCCTCCGGCATTGCTTGGGAAGTGAGGGCCGCTTGGCGGCAAGGACAATCGCGTGATCAAGCGCGCGACGTTCCAGGGACGGGCGCTGGCCTATGCGCTGCTGCTGCCGCAGATCGCGATCACGCTGGTCTTCTTCTTCTGGCCGGCGGGCCAGGCGCTCGTGCAGTCGGTGCTGCTCGAGGACGCGTTCGGGCTCTCGACCAAGTTCGTGTGGCTCGAGAATTTCCAGCGCGTGTTCGCCGACGACTATTATCTGAACTCGCTGCGCTTGACCGCGCTGTTCACGGTCGCGAGCTGCGTCATCGCCATGGCGGTGTCGCTGCTGCTGGCCGTGATGGCCGACCGTGTCATCCGCGGCGCCGGCGCCTACAAGACGCTGCTGATCTGGCCCTATGCCGTGGCGCCGGCGCTGGCCGGCGTGCTCTGGGGCTTCATGTTCAACCCCAATATCGGCGTCCTCGCCTATGTGCTCGAGGCCGTCGGCATCAAATGGAATTTCTACGTCGACGGCGAGCAGGCGCTGTTCCTGATCACGCTCGCCGCGGCCTGGATGCAGGTGAGCTACAATTTCATCTTTTTCCTCGCCGGCCTGCAGGCGATCCCGCGCTCGGTGATCGAGGCGGCGGCGATCGACGGCGCCGGCCCGGCCAAGCGCTTCTGGACCATCATCTTCCCGCTGCTCTCGCCGACGACGTTCTTCCTCTTCGTGCTCAACATCGTCCATCTCTTCTTCGACAGCTTCGGCATCGTGCACGCGCTGACCGGCGGCGGGCCCGGGCGCGCGACGGAGATCCTCGTCTTCAAGGTGTGGTCCGACAGCTTCCGCGCGCTCGACCTCGGCGGCTCGGCCGCGCAGTCGGTCGTGCTCATGGCGATCGTCATCGCGCTGACCGTGGCTCAGTTCCGCTACATCGAGCGGCGGGTGCATTACTGATGGTCGAGCGCCGCCCGTTCCTGACCTTCTTCGCGCACGCCGTGCTGCTCACCGGCGTCGTCTTCATTTGTCTCCCGCTCTGGATCACGCTCGTCGCCTCGAGCCACGACCTGCCGCGCATGTTCCAGGCGCCGGCGCCGCTCTGGTTCGGCGATCACCTGCTCGAGAACTACCGCACGGTGCTGGAGAAGGGCCTCGGCGCGGGCGCCAACGCGCCGCCGGTCGGCCCCATGCTGGTCAACAGCCTCATCATGGCGCTCGCGATCGCGATCGGGAAGATCGCGATCTCGATGCTCTCGGCCTACGCCATCGTCTACTTTCGCTTCCCGTTCCGCATGAGCTTCTTCTGGCTCATCTTCATCACGCTCATGCTGCCGGTCGAGGTGCGCATCCTGCCCACGTTCAAAGTCGTCTCCGATCTCGGCATGCTCGATTCCTATGGCGGGCTCACCATTCCGCTGATCGCCTCGGCCACCGCCACGTTCCTCTTCCGCCAATTCTTCCTGACCGTGCCCGACGAGCTGGCCGAGGCGGCGCGCATCGACGGCGCCGGGCCGCTGCGCTTCTTCCGCGACATCCTGCTGCCGCTCTCCAAGACCAACATCGCGGCGCTGTTCGTGATCCAGTTCATCTACGGCTGGAACCAGTATCTCTGGCCGCTCATCGTCTCGACCAAGGAGAGCTACTACACCGTGGTCATGGGCATCTCGCGCATGGTCAACGCCGTCGACACCGCGCCGCAGTGGAATCTCGTCATGGCCACCGCCATGCTGGCGCTGATCCCGCCGGTCATCGTCGTGCTCGTAATGCAGCGCCTGTTCGTCAAGGGCCTCGTCGAGAGCGAGAAATAGCGATGGCGACGATCGATCTCGTCGACGTGCGCAAGGTCTATCCCAACGGCGTCGAGGCCGTGAAAGGGATCGACCTCGCCGTGGCCGACGGCGAGCTCATCGTGCTGCTCGGGCCCTCGGGCTGCGGCAAGTCCACGCTGCTGCGCATGGTGGCCGGGCTCGAGACGGTGACGAAGGGCGAGATCAGGATCGCCGGCGCGCGCGTCAACGACAAGGAGCCGGCGGCGCGCGACATCGCGATGGTGTTCCAGAACTACGCGCTCTATCCGCATATGCGCGTCTACGACAACATGGCCTACGGCCTCCGCAACCGGCGCATGCCGCGCGGCGAGATCGACCGGCGCGTGCGCGCGGCGGCGGAAACGCTGGGCTTGGCGGCCCTGCTCGAGCGGAAGCCGCGCCAGCTCTCGGGCGGGCAGCGCCAGCGCGTCGCGATGGGCCGCGCCATCGTGCGCGAGCCCAAGGCTTTCCTGTTCGACGAGCCGCTCTCCAACCTCGACGCCAAGCTGCGCGGCCAGGTGCGCGTCGAGATCAAGCGCCTGCAGCGCCGCCTCGGCACGACGAGCCTTTACGTCACGCACGACCAGGTCGAGGCGATGACCCTCGCCGACCGGCTGGTCGTGATGAACCAGGGTGCCGCCGAGCAGATCGGCACGCCGGACGAGATCTATTCGCGCCCGGCCACGCTGTTCGTCGCCGGCTTCATCGGCGCTCCGGCGATGAACATCGTCGACGGCACCGTGGAGGAGGGCGGCGACACCGTGCGGCTCGGCGCCGCCGGGGCGCCTTCGCTGAAGCTCGACCGACCGCCGCCAAGCGCGGCGGGACGCAACGTCAAGGTCGGGCTGCGCCCCGAACACCTCGTGCCCGACGCGGACGGCCCGCTCGCCCTCGCGATCGAATTCGTCGAGAATCTCGGCGCCGACGCGCTGCTCTACGGCCGGGTGCCGGGCGGCGCCTCGGTCGTGGCCCGGGCCGACGGTGGAGCGCCCCATCGCGCCGGGGAAACGCTGCGCCTCGACGTCTTGCCGCGCCACGTACACTTGTTTGAGGCGGAGAGCGGGTGCCGCATGGCCGATTCGATCGCCCGTCGTCCGAGCCCCGGTTAAGTCGGCGCGGCGCAATTAACCAATTCTTCGCCTTGCGGGCGCAGACTTCCCCTGTTGACCGGAAAAGACGCGCAGAACGCCCGCAAAAAGGGCATTCGCGGAATCCCATGGCAGAGGAGGTTGGCTAGCGACTGTCAACTTGCGTCACGGGGCGAACGATGCGCAAGAAATCAACTGCCATCTCCATTCTCCTGGCCGGGATGATGATCACTCCGGCCGCGGCCGAAAGCGGGCACGACCTCTTTCACTCGACCTACGAAGCGTGGCAGCGCCCGGACGGCAAAGGCTCCTGCTGCAACAACTTCGACTGCCGGCCGGTCATGTTCCGCGACGGCGCCAACGGCATCGAAATCCAGATCGAAGAACTGGGCGGCAGCTGGCACCAGGCGCCGATGCAGTCGATCCTTCCGTTCGGATCGTTCAATGCCCAGGCGCATGCCTGCTACGTGCTGGTCGGGTGCCGCACCCCCGACGGCTGCCGGCCCAATTTCTTCTGCGTCGTGCTCCCCATGAGCATGTAGCACGGGTCCGGCAGCGCTCTCGCCCGCGAACGACCGCTCAGGGCTTCCTCCTCCAGCCCGGTGCGCGGGCACACGCGGATGATCTCCCTTGCGGCCTTGTCACGCGAAGCGCGCGGCGCAGCGATCGCGGCTCGGCCTTCCGCAGCGCGCAACGCGCCTCAGGCCTTCGCCGTCTGCGGCGCGGCCGGCGCGGCGAGCAGCTTCCACATCGCGAGCAGGATCGCGGCGCCGATCGCCGTTGCCGGCAGCTGCACGAAATCGGCGGGATGGATCATGGCGAGCGAACACGCGCCGAGCACGCCGCGCGCCCACCGGGGTATCGGAACCCTGCCCCACCAGCCGTGCAGGGCGAGCGAGGCGAACGCGACCATGAGCCCGCCGATGACAAAATGCTCGACGATCTGGAACGCGCCGCCCTGCATCAGCACGCCGTGATTGAAGAGGAAGAAGAACGGCACGATGAAGCCGCCGACGGTGAGCTTGCAGGCATAAGGACCGAGCGCCATCGGATTGGCCCCGGCGATTGCGCCCGCGGCGAAATTGGCCACGGCGACGGGCGGCGTGATCGCCGAAAGCGTGGCGTAGAAGACGAGGAACAGGTGCGTGGCCATCAGCTGCAGGCCGAACTTGCCGATGAGAATCGGCCCCAACAGCGCGACGCCCAGCGTGTATACGGCCACCGTCGGCATGCCCATGCCGAGAACGATGAGGAAGCCGCCGGCGAGAATCAGCGTCGGCACCAATTCGCCGAACGAGAGCGAGAAGAGCAGAATCTGGAACTTGCCGGCGAGACCGCTGATTTCGAGGCAGCCGAGAAGGAGGCCTGCGCCCGCGACCGCGCCGATCAGCGGAACGAGCTGCGCGATGGTTTCGACGCAGGCGACGACGAAGCGGCGGGGGCCGATGGCGCGCCTCGGCGTGAGCCAACTCAGCACGATGACCGCGAGGGTCGATCCCGCGGCGACATAGGTCGGCGTGTAGCCGTCGACAAGCAGCGCGATCATCGCGGCCAGCGGAAGGAAGTACATCCATCCGCGGCGCAACGCCGTCAACAGCGATACGATGTCCTTTTCTGGAATGCGGCCCTCGTCGTAGCGGATCGCGTCGATGTGGACGAGCAGATAGAGCGAGACATAGTAGAGAATCGAGGGCAGCGTCGCCGCCCAGGCAATTTTGTCGTAGGGAATGTTCGTGAGGTCGGACATGATGAAGGCGACGGCGCCCATCACCGGCGGCAGGATGGCGCCGCCGGTGGAGGCCGTGGCTTCGATGGCGCCGGCGCGCACGGGGCTCACGCCGGTGCGCTTCATGATCGGTATGGTGAGCGGGCCCGTGGTGGCGACGTCGGCCGTGGGGCTGCCCGAGACCGAGCCGTAGAGCGCGCTGGCCGAAATGCAGGCCTTGGCCGCGCCGCCGCGCATCCGGCCCGTCAAGGCGCTGGCGAGATCGTAGAAGAGCTGGCCGCCGCCGGCATGGTGATAGAAGCTGCCGAACAGCACGAACAGCAGCACGTAGCTCGATGCCACCTCGAGCGGCGAGCCGAAGATGCCGTCGTTCATGATCGTCATCATCTCGATGAAGTACGGCATCGTGAAATTGTGGTGGCTGAACACGCCCGGCAGCAGGTGCCCGAAGAAGGTGTAGGCGAGCATCAGGAGGATGAAGACGGTGAGGCCCGGTCCGGTCGAGCGCCGGCAGAGCTCGACGGTGAGGAATACGACGATGAGGCCGGCCACGGTGTCGGCCAGGGTCGGCTGGTCGAAGCCGCGGCTCCAGTTGAGGAACTTGTCGTTGAGGACGATGTAATAGATCGCGACCGCGAACGAGATCGCGGCCAGCGCGATGTCGGTCCAGGCAAGGGACTTGCGTCCACGCCGCGCCGTGGTGGTCAGAAACGCGATCGGAAAGGTGATCGCGATGAAGATGGAGATGTCGAGATGATATTGCGCGGTGAAGGACCGCGCCCACGTCGAGAATTTGTCGAGCGCGAGATAGGGTAAGCCGGCATCCTTGAGAGTGCCCGCGAGCGAAAGCGCCGCATCCCCGATGATGCCCGCGAGCGCGCCGATCCAGATGACGTAGAGCGCCGCGGCCACCGAGCCCACCGCGATGATTGCGCCCCAGATTCCGCCCGGTTGATGGCGGGAGCCCTCGCGCAGCCACGCAAAAAGCGAACGCCGGGGCAGGGCGTGCCCCGGCGGTGCTTCGACCGCGTCGGTCATGGCGCCGGAGAGCGCCGACCTACTTCATCATCCCTTTTTCCCTGTAATAGCGCAGGGCGCCGGGATGGACGGGAAGATTGGCGGGATTGGTCGTCATTTTGGCCGTCGTGAACGAGGTCTTGAGCGATCCGCCGATCGCTTGGACGCGCGCCTCCGCCTCGGCGATCGCCTTCGTGTATTTGTAGACCGTCTCCTCCGAGACATGGTTGCCCGCCAGCAGGAACACCGACATGCGCACGGTCGGGTAGTCCTTCTCCATGAACGCGTAGGTGCCCTTCTTCACCAGGTCCATCTTGTTGGAGAACACAGCCGCGGCCTTGGTCATCTTGGCCAGATCGCCGTCAATCCACAGCAGCGGGCGCTTGCTGGCGATGTCCTTGACGAGCGCGTCGCCGAGATTGCGCGCGTTCATGAACACGTCGGCCTTGCCGTCGGCCATCGCATCGAGGCCGATCGCGCTGTTGCCGAGCACGTAGCTGCCGCCCCACTTCTTGATGTCGTCGATGGTGAAGCCGTGCGCTTCCATCACCGCGTAGGGGCCGCCGATCGACACCTGCGGGTTGTCGGGCCGATTGATGGCGAGGCGCATCTTCGGCTTCTTCTTGGCGATGTCGTCCCAGCTCTTGATGCCGTTCTCGTCCGCCCAGGCCTTGGTCATCAGGAAATGGACGAACTGATTGTCGTAGAGCTGCATCACGAAGGAAAACTTGCCCTTGAGCGACTCCTTGAACGGAAACTTGCCCTCGAGCGCGAGCTTGATCTCGGTGCCGGTGGCGGTCGCCGTGAAGTCGGCATCGCCCTTGGCGATGGCGAGCACGCCGCCGCCGGGCGAATTCGGCTTGAACGAGACCGACGAGTTCGGATAGGCCTCGCGCACGACCGCGTTGAGGCCTTCGACCATCGTGCGCGGGTAGCCCGAGGGCGTGGCGCCGGTGACCGTGGCGGTGATCGGCTTCTTGTCGCCGAAATCGGCGAGCGCCGGCGTGGCGGCGGCCGTAGCCGCGGCGACGCCGGCCGCGAACAGCATGCGGGCACTCAACATTTGATCCTCCCTGGTCCCGTGTCTGCTTAATCCGTGCACGGACAATGTTGAGTATCGCAGACAGCGGCGACGGGCGGCAAGCGGCAACATTACCGACACCGCGCCCCTACGAATCCGCGCGGTCGCCGGCGGCCGCGATGCCGTCGAGGTAGTGCTCCCAGACGACGAGGTTCTTGCGGCAGGCTTCGATGACCGCGTCCTCCATCGCGAGCCGCGCGGCGTTTTCGGCGACCGCGTGCCAGCCGAGATTGGAGTGCGCGAGATCGGCCTCGGTGTGGAGCTCGAAGAATTCGAGCTTCTCGTCGGGAAGGCTGAACAGCTTGCCCCAGCGGTCGCGCTCGATGCCGAACCAGCCCTTCTTGCGGATCTCGCCGTCGCCATAGCCGGGGAGATTGATGCGCTCGGCGCAGGTGTTGGCGACGAGGCCCTCGAGCCAGTGGCGGTTGCTCATGAGGCCGTCCCAGGCGGCCCAGCAGAGCTCCTGCGACGGCTCCATCGGCGCGGTGCGGATGTCCTCGGACGTCATGCCGATATGCCCGCCCAACTGCTCGAGGATCAGCCAATGCGGGCGGCCGCCGCCATGCTCGTTGTCGGCGATCAGCTCCTCGGCGCAGGCGCCGATGATCCTGAGACGCAGCTCCCAATCCGGGCAATTGGTGGCGACGCGGAGCTTCAGGACCGAATTGCGGTGGCGCGTGTTCTTCCAATGCTGCTTGACGAAGCTCCGCGCGCGCCCGGGCGTCAGCGTCTCGTGGAAAAAGCGGCAGCGCACGGCGAAGTCGTGCACGACGCGGTCGAGGCGCTGGATGACGGCGGTCTTGCCCATCGCGCCGCGCCTATTTCAATAGGCCTTTTTCGCGGTAGTAGCGCTCGGCGCCGGGATGGTAGGGCAGGCCCGAGCGGTTGCGCGCCATGAACTCGCCCGACATCCCCGCCAGCGAGGGATGGATCGTGCGCGCGCGCGCAGCGCTCTCGTGCACCGCCTTCACGTATTTGTAGACGACCTCTTCGGGCGTCGCCGTCGCCGCGCACATCGAGGTCCACTGGAACAGCGCCTCGACGTCGTGATCGAGGAAGGCGTAAACGCTCTTCGGCACCACATCCACCCGGTAGTTCCAGAAGTCTGCGGCCTGCTTGAGCTTCTCCGGCACGGATTCCAGCCACGCCGTCGGCCGCGTGCGCGCGATGTCGCGGAGCTGCGAATCGGGATAGGAGGCGGCGGTCATGAACGCATCGACCTTGCCGTCCTGGAACGCGTCCTTGGCCGAACTGCTGTTGCCGCGCGAGATGGAGCCGCCCCATTTGACGATGTCGTCGGGGCCGAAGCCGTGCACTTGCATCAGGATGTTCGCGCCGCCGAGCGTCGCCTGCAGGTTGCCGACTTCGTTGAGGTTGAGGCGCAGGCGCGGCTTCTTGGCCGCGATGTCGGCGAAGGTGCGGACGCCGTTGGCCGCCGCCCAGTCGCGCGACATGATGCAGTGAAGCGGCTGGTTGTCGTTGAGCATCATGACGTAGGCGAGCTTGCCCTTGAGCACTTGGCGGAAGGGCGGCTTGCCCTCGACCGCGTAGCGTATCTCGGGCGCGCTCGCCGAAACCGAAAGCGTCGCATCGCCATCGGCGAGCTGCACGAGGCCGCCGCCCGGCGAACTCGGCTTGAAGGTGACGGACGAGCCCGGATAGGCGTCGCGCACAATGGCGTTCAAGCCCTCGACGACCGCGCGCGGATAGCCGCGCGCCGTGGCGCCGGTGACGGTGGCGGTGATCGGCGCCTTGTCGTCGAAGCCGGCCAGCGCATCGCCGCCGAACGCGGCCGAGGCCGCGCCCGCCGCGGCATAGCGCGCGAAATCACGGCGTGACAGCGTCATGGCACTCCTCCCTGGGTCTCGCGCCGCCGGCGGGATTGCGGTCTCGAGGTCCGAGCTGCGTTGCAGCTCCCGCGGTCGCGCGCGGTTATTTCGCCATTCCCTTTTCCTTGTAGTAGCGCAGCGCGCCGGGATGGTAGGGCAGGCCGGAGGCGTTGGTCGCCATCTTGGCCGTGGCAAAACCGGTCTTCATCACGCCCCCCAGGGCTTGCACCCGCGCCTCGGCCTCGGCGATGGCCTTGGTGTACTTGTAGACGACCTGCTCGGGCACATGCGCGCCGGCGAGCATCGCCACCCACATGCGGATGGTGGGGTAGTCCTTGTCCATGAACGCGTAGGTGCCCTTCGGCACCATCTCGGCCTTGAAGTGGAACGCGTCCGCCGCCTTCTGCAGCTTGGCGAGATCGCCGTCGATCCACAGCAGGTCGCGCGTGCGCGCGGTGTCCTTGACCAGTGAATTGCCGAGGATGCCGCCGCTCATCATCACGTCGGCCTTGCCGTCCTTGATCGCGTCGATGCTGACCGAGCTGTTGCCGAGCACGAAGCTGCCACCCCATTTCGGAACGTCGTCGATCGTGAAACCGTGCGCCTTCATCAGCTCGTAGGGGCCGCCGATCGAGCCCTGCGGATTGTCCGGCCGGTTGAGGGTGAGGCGCATGCGCGGCCTCTTCTTCGCGATGTCGTCCCAGCTCCTTATGCCGTTCTCGTCCGCCCAGGCCTTGGTCATCAGCAAATGAATATAGGCGTTGTCGTAGAGCTGCATCACGAATTGGAACTTGCCCTTGAGCGGCTCGCGGAACGGGAACTTGCCCTCGTTGGCAAGCCCGATCTCGGCGCCGGTCGCGGTGGCGGTGAAATCGGCCTCGCCTTTCGACACCGCGACCACGCCGCCGCCGGGCGAGTTCGGCTTGAACGAGATCGAGGAGCCCGGATAGGCGTCGCGGACGACGGCGTTGAGCCCCTCCACCATGGTGCGCGGATAGCCGGTCGGCGTGGCGCCGGTGACGGTCGCGGTGATGGGGCCCTTGTCGCCGAAATCGGCGAGCGCCTCGGCGCCGAGCGCGGCCGAGGCGGCGCCGGCGGCGGCAATGCGCGCGAAATCGCGGCGCGAGAGGGTCATGGCACGTCTCCTCCCTGTTCGATCGTTTCTTGCGCGGATAATGCTCCCGCCGCGCGCTGGCGGCAACGCAGGCGCGCCTAGTGTCCTGATCGAGAAATTCGCTGCATTCTGGCCTTGCGGTTCAGGAGGTCAGAATGGCGAAAGGCAAGGCGTCGGTCATTGTGCTGTCGGTGGACGAGCAACAGGAATTGGAGTCGCTGACGCGACGGCGTTCGACG
>DATBLL010000016.1:0-16960 GCA_036555425.1 Alphaproteobacteria bacterium
CACTACGCCACGATCGACAATGCCGCCGACCGCGTCACCTGGCTGGCGCTCGAGCCTCTCACCGGGCGCACGCACCAGCTCCGCGTGCACATGGCGGCGCTCGGCACGCCCATCCTCGGCGACGGCAAATATGGCGGCAGCGGCGCCTTCCTGCGCATGGAGGGCATCGCCAAGCAGCTTCACCTGCATGCGCGGCGCTTGCGCATCCCGCATCCCGAGCGCGGCACGCTCGACGTCAAGGCGCCGCCGCCGGCGCATTTCGTGCAGGCGCTGAAGGCGCTCGGCCTCGCGACGGACGCCGACGCGGATGCGTTCATCGATGCCTGACGCGCCGATCCGCCTCGCCGTCTTCGATTGCGACGGCACGCTGGTCGATAGCCAGCACAGCATCATTGCCTGCATGGAAGCGGCGTTCGTGGCGGCCGGGCTGGCGGCGCCCACGGCCGAGGCGGTGCGCCGCGTCGTTGGCCTGCCGCTCGCCGCGAGCGTCGCGCGCCTGAGCCCGCTGCTCGCGGCCGCCGAGTGCGAGCGCGTCGCCGAGCTCTACAAGCAGGCCTTCACCGACATGCGGCGCGGCAACCCCATCGACGAGCCGCTTTTCCCCGGCATGCGCGAGCTGCTCGATGCGCTCGAAGCCGAGGGCGTGGTGCTGGGCGTCGCCACCGGCAAGGGGCGGCGCGGGCTGCGCGTGACGCTCGAGCATCACGGCCTTCTCGACCGCTTCGTCACGTTGCAGACCGCCGACGACGCGCCGGGCAAGCCGCATCCGGAGATGCTGCGCCGCGCCATGGCGGAAACCGGCGCCGAGCCCGCCACGACGGCCATGATCGGCGACACGACTTACGATATACTCATGGCGCTCAGCGCCCGCACGGCGGCGATCGGCGTTGCGTGGGGCTACCATCCGCCCCACGAGTTGCGCGCGGCCGGGGCGCACGCGGTGGTCGCGGCCGCGCACGAAGTGCCGCCCGCGTGGCTGCGGCTGGCGCCGGCGGCGCCGGCAAGGGGGACGCCATGGGACGCTGGATCAAGCGGATCGTCCTCGGCCTAGCCGGGCTGGTGGTGCTGGTCCTCGGCGCCGCCGCCACCTTCGTCCTCACCTTCGACGCGGCCGACTACAAGCAGGAAATCGCCGGCGCCTTCGCGGCCGCGACGGGCCGCCAGCTCCATTTCGGCGGTAGGATCGAATCGCGCATCCTGACGCTGCAGCCGGCGATCACGCTGCACGACGCTTCGCTGCTGAATCCGCCCGGCTTCTCGCGGCCCGCGCTGGCTTCGGCCAAGCGCGTGCACCTGATCCTGCGCCTTCGGCCGCTGCTGCAGCGGCGGCTCGCGATTATCCGCCTCGAGGTCGAGGGCGGCGACGTGCTGTTCGAGATGAACGAGAAGGGCGAGCGCAATTGGCGGCAGAAGGCCGAGACGCCGCCGGCGCCGACGGCCGTTCGGCCGCCCGCCAACATTCCCGGCGGCAAAATCGGTGCCAGCCAGCCGATCGCCGGCCTCACCGTCGACCGCTTGCTGCTGAAGAACGTCAAGATCGCTTACCTGCACGGGCCGACCAGGCTCGAATCGAGCGCGCAGCTCGACGCGGTCACGGTCGCGATCCCGGCGGTCGACAAGCCGATCACGCTGGCGATGGACGCCACCTATCAGGGCGCCAAGGTCCACACCGAGGGCACGGTGGGGAGCCTCGGCGATCTCCTCGCGCCGCGCGCCGGCGCGAACTTTCCGCTGGCGCTGAAGATCGCCTTTGGCCGCAGCCGGCTCGATATCGACCTCAAAGCCGATCTCACGGCCAAAATTCCGACCGCCGAAGGCCGCATCACGGCCAAACAGATCGATCTCGACGAGCTCAATCCGCCTTCCGGACGCGGCGGCGCGCCCGGCGACGGGCGGCTGTTCTCGGCGCAGCCGCTGCCGCTCGGCATCCTCAATGCCTTCGATGCCAGGGGCGCGATCAGCATCGAGCAGCTCATCCTGCGCCGCCAGCGCTTCGCCGGCGTTGCGGCCAAGATTGTGCTGAAAGGCGGCGATCTCGCCGCGACCTCGCTCGGCTTCACCCTGGCCGGGGCG
The DNA here is from genome assembly GCA_036555425.1 of Alphaproteobacteria bacterium. Taxonomy (GTDB): domain Bacteria; phylum Pseudomonadota; class Alphaproteobacteria; order Bin65; family Bin65; genus SBBV01. The sequence continues at coordinate 2,074 of DATBLL010000016.1, forward strand.
CGAGTCTCGGGCGAGGTCCGCATCAACGCGGCCAGCGCCATCCCCGCCGTGTCGGTGCGGGCGACCGGCAGCGGCGTGCGCCTGCGCGAGGTCACGCAGGTCCTGTTCGAGCGCGCGACGATGAGCTCGAACATGACCTTCACGCTCGACGTCAACGGCCGCGGGCGGTCGATGCGCGAGATCGCGGCGGGTTTGACCGGCCCGGTCGTGGTCGCGCTGGGGCCCGGCCCCATCAATGCCGGCGTGCTCGATTTCCTGTCGAAGGACATCTTCTCGATCCACCGCGCCGACCAGCTTTCGCTGGTCTGCGCGCTGGCGCGGTTCGATTTCGCGCGCGGCACCGGCTCGTCGCGGCGCATCGTCATCGACACGACGCGCGCCACCGCCTATGGCAGCGGCTGGGTGAGCCGGGCCTCCGAAACGCTCGACATCACCCTCGCCCCCACCACCAAGGGCAAGAGCCTCGCCAGCGTGGCCGCGATCGTGCCGGTGCGCGTGCACGGGCCGATCGTCAAGCCCAACGCGACGCCCGACGTGACCCGCACGCCCGAGGAAGTGGCGAAATCGGTGCTCGGCGTCGTCGAGTTGCCCGCGGAGATCGTAAGCTCCCTCTTTGGACGCGCGAGCCAAGCCACGCGCACCGCCGGCTGCGGCGGCGCCGCCCCGACAAGCCCCACCGCCAGCAGCGGCCAGAAGGAGCAGCCGGGCCTGCTCGAGCGCGGCGGCAACGTCATCAAGAAGCTCAACCCGTTCCAATAGCGGCCGCGCGCGACGTTGCGGCCCCTTTTCCGGTCGCGCCGCGTCGCTTAGATGCTGCGCGATGAAGAAGTTCTACAAGACGGTCGCGGTCGAGCCGCGCGCGGGCGGTTTCGCGGTGCTGCTCGACGGCAAGCCGATCCGCACGCCGGCAGGCAAGCCGTTGCTGGCGCCGACGGCGGCACTGGCCCACCGCATCGCCGCCGAGTGGAGCGGGCAGGGCGAGCGCGTCCGGCCCGGCGCCATGCCGTTCACCCAATTGCTCAACACCGCGCTCGACCGCGTGGGCGAGGGGAAGGTCCGCGAGGCCGTCGTGACCGAGATCGCGGGCTACGCGGCGACCGATCTCGTCTGCTTTCGCGCCGCGCACCCGCCGGCGCTGGCCGAGCGGCAGCGCGCGGCCTGGCAGCCGCTGCTCGATTGGCTGGCCGAGCGCTACGGCGCGGCGCTCGCCGTCACCGAAACGCTCGCGGCGCCGAGCCACGCGCCGGCGGCGCTGTCGCGTATCGCGGCCGCGGTGGCGGAGCAGGACGCGCTCCGCCTCGCCGCGCTGCAGCTCGCCATCGGCGCGCTCGGCTCGGTCGTGATCGCGCTGGCGCTCGCCGAAGGCCACATCGACGCCGAGGCCGCCTTCCGCGCGGCCCATCTCGACGATCTTCATCAGATGCAGGAATGGGGCGAAGACGCCGAAGCGATGGCGCGCCTCGAGCGCATCCGCGCCGACATCGCCGCGGCGGCCGATTTCATGCGCCTGGCGCGCGGCGCGTAACTACCGCCGCGCCTTCACCCGTTCGATCAGCGCCTTGGCGGCAGCGGGCGCCCGCACCTTGGCGCCCGAGATGAAATAGGCGAAGACCGCGCCGCGCTTCGCCCAGGCGCGGGCCTGCGCGGCCCAGCCGTCGAGCTCGGCGGGCCGGTAGCCGGTCTTGACCTTCGCCTTGGTGCGCATGAGGCGCGCGTAGGTGAAATCCGCGGTCGGCTGATCGATCTGCGGAAACTCGTCGTGATCGGCGAAGACGATGGCGGCGCCATAGCGGCGCGCGAGCGCGTAGAAGCGCTCGTCCGCGAAGCTCGCGTGGCGCACTTCGAGCGCATGGCGCAGCGGCAGGCCGCGCACCCTGCGCGGCAGCAGCTTGAGAAATCCCTCGAAATCCTCGGGCTCGAATTTCTTCGTCTCCATGAACTGCCAATTGATCGGCCCGAGGCGGTCGCCGAGCTCGTGGAGGCCTTGGTTCACGAATGTCTCGACCGCCGGCCCGGCGCTGGCAAGCTGCTTGCGGTTGGTGCAGAAGCGCGAGCCCTTCACCGCGAAGACGAAACTCTCCGGCGTCTCGGCGCGCCATTTGGCCCAGCTCGCGGGCTTGAAGGTCGAGTAGTAGGTCCCGTTGATCTCGATCGAGGTGAGCGCGCGGCTCGCGAATTCGAGTTCGCGCTTGTGCGGGAGGCCCTTGGGATAGAACGCCCCGCGCCAGGGCGCGAAGGTCCAGCCGCCGATCCCGACATAGATCTTGTCTGACATATCAGCGCCGCGCTCGTTGCCGCGATGGGAACAAGCGCATGGCGCCACGCGCGCGCCGAGTCAATCCTCGTATTTGTCGTGATGCCGGATCCACGCCATCGTGTAGGGCAATCCCGCCTCGTCGCGGCCCTTGGGCACGAGGTCGAGGAAGTGATAGGCGCCGATCAGCATGTCGAGCCCGCGGGCATAGGTCGAATAAGTGTGGAAGACCTCGCCGGCGGGGTTGCGCGCGAACACGCTGGCGCCCGGCCGCTCGTCGCTCGGGAAATCCGACTTCTCGTAATTGTAAACGGCGCCGCCCTTGGCGATGTCCTCGGGCGTGACCGACACCTGGAAATCGCGGTTGAAATCGCTGCCGAACGACGAAACCCATTTGAAACGCCAGCCCATGCGCTTCTTGTAGGCCTCGATCTTGGCCAGCGGCGCGCGCGAGACGGTGACCAAGCTCACATCGCGGTGCGCGAGATGCACGTCGATGCCGTCGTAATTGTCGGCCAGGAACGAACAGCTCTTGCAGCCTTCGCTCCAATCCGGGCCGAGCATGAAATGATAGACGATGAGCTGGCTCTTGCCGCCGAAGAGGTCGGCGAGGCTCTCTTTGCCCGTCGGCCCCTCGAACATGTAGGTCTTCTCGATCTTGACCCAGGGCAGCTCGCGCCGCGCGGCGCTCAAGGCGTCGCGCTGGCGCGTGAATTCCTTTTCCCGCCGCAGCAGGGCCTTGCGCGCGGCGAGCCATTCGGATTGCGAGACGACGGGGTGCGCGGCCATCGGATCCTCCAAAGTATTCGCTGTGCCGATTATAGTTAACGCATAGGTTAAATACGGCGAAGGACGCTCCCTGTCAACGCCCACCGCCGCGGGCTCAAGCCGTTTTCGGCGCCGAGCAGCAGGAAGGATCGTTCGCGCCCGATGGCGTGCCCGAATCCTCGTAGCGGTCGTGGTGGCGGAGCCAGTCGGTCAGGTCGAAATGCGGGCCGTTTTCGTTGCAGCCCTTGGGCGCGAGGTCGAGGAAGTTGTAGGCGCCGATCAGCAGTTCGTCGCCGCGGCTCAGGCGACTTTCACGTCCTGCCAGAAGCCGAAGCGCTCGGCGGTCGGCGTCATGGCGCCTTTCGGCGCCTCGTAGCACCAGGCCGCGCGCCGGTGGCGCGCGCCGTCGACGACGACGTCGTAGAACTGCACGCCGTGCGGACAGCGGCGGTCATCGTCCGTCTTGGGCGCCTTCTCGAGCCAGTCGAGCCGCACCGCGGCGCTCGGGAAATAGTAATAGCCGTCGCGTTCGACGATGTCGTTGCTTTCGGCCACGACGCGGTTATCGACAGTCGCTTTCATCGCCTCATCTCCCTTTAGAGCTGTTTGACGGCGTTGCCGGGCCGAAAGACGCGCAGCGGGCGGATCTCCAGCGCGCCGTGATCGTCCACCATGCCCTTGGCCGCCGTGATCGCCTCGTCGAGCGAGCCGCAGTCGACGATGTAGAAGCCCAAGAGCTGCTCCTTGGTTTCGGCGAAGGGCCCGTCGATGACCAGCGTCTCGCGGCCCGCCCGCACCGTGGTCGCCGCCGTCGTGGGCATCAGCCGCACCACCGGGCCGAGTTTGCCCCTGGCCGCCAGCTTGTCGGTGACGAGGGCGCGTTTGGCCAGCACCGCATCGTCCTCCGCCTTCGTCCAGGAACCGACCACGGCTTCGGAATTGTAGCAGAGGATAGCATAGAGCATCGGCGCAGGATCCCTTCGTCTCGCCCAAGGACGGGCCAGCATGCCCGATCCCGACAGATGTGGACAAAAACAGCCCGCGGTCGAGGCCCGGGGTAAGGCGTTTCGCGCGGCTCGCCCCGCGTGACAGGCTCCGCCTCACGATTCTGTTACCGCCTGTCGGCGGCAGGTTCCGGCCGCGCGACTGTTGTAGATTGGGGCGGGGAGGAATCTGCATCCGCCGACTCATGGGATTCCAAACGCATTATGTTTTTTGTCGGTCTTGGCACGGCGACGCCGCCGCAGCGCTATTCGCAAATCGAATGCTGGGAGCACTTCCGGAGCACCGAGACCTATGCCCGGCTCTCGCGCCGCAGCCAGGTTCTGGCCGAGCGCGTGCTGTGCGGCAATAACGGCATCGAGACACGCCATTTCTCGGTCGGCGCGCTCGACGAAGGGCTCGATCTCAGGCCCGACGCGATGCATCGGCGCTTCGCCGAGCACGCGCCGCGGCTCGCGACCGAGGCAGCGGAGCGCGCGCTCGCCGATGCCAAGCTCGCCCCCGCCGCCATCGACGGCGTCATCGTCAGCACCTGCACCGGCTATCTCTGCCCCGGCCTCACCAGCTACCTGATCGAGCGCCTCGGCCTCGACCGCGGCGTACTGGCGCTCGATCTCGTCGGCCAGGGCTGCGGCGCGGCTTTGCCCAATTGGCGCACCGCCGAGGCCTTGCTCGCGGCGCGGCGCTGCCGCCGCGTCCTCTCGGTCTGCGTCGAAGTGTGCAGCGCCGCCTTCTACATCGACGAGGATCCCGGCGTGCTGATCAGCGCCGCGCTGTTCGGCGACGGCGCCGCCGCGGCCGTGCTCTCGGATGAACCCGGTCCGGCGCGCCGGCGCGTCGAATGGAAATTCGCGCAGTCGCTGACCCGGCCCGAAGACCGCGACGAGCTGCGCTTCGACCAGCGCGGCGGCATGTTGCGCAACATCCTCTCGCTGCGCGTGCCGCGCCTCGCCGCCGAGCGCGTGGCCGAGGTGCTCGACGCGACGCTCGCCCGCACCGGCCTCGCGCGCGGCGACATCGCGCAGTGGATCCTGCATGCCGGCGGGCGCAACGTGCTGGCGGCGCTGCAGGAGCGGCTCGGCCTCGCGGCAAACGCGATCGAGCGCAGCAGCACGCTGTTGCGCCGCTTCGGCAACATGAGCAGCCCCTTCGTCTATTTCGTGCTCCAGGATGCCTTGCGGGCGGAGGCGCCCGGCGGCTGGTGGTGGGTGTCGTCCTTTGGCGCCGGCTTCAGCTGCCACGGGGCCCTGCTGCGGGTGGGCTAGCGGCGCGCCATGCAGCGCTGCGTCGAACCCGAATGGCTCGACGAGCTGCCGGCGTCGGACGCACGCGCCCAAGCCGCGCGGCGCGATCTCCGCCGCGTCAATTGGCTGATGGGCAATGCCGCGATCCTCGCCCGGGCACTCCGCAGGGCGGCGATGCGGCCGCCGCGGAGCATCGTCGATCTCGGCGGCGGCGACGGCGCACTCGCGCTCGCGCTGGCGCGCCGGCTTGCACGGCACTGGCCGGGCGTGCGGCTGACGCTCGTCGACCGCGCCGCTTCCGTCTCGCCGGAAACGCTCGGCCGCATCGAAGCGGCCGGCTGGCGCATGGACGCGATCGCGGCCGATGTCTTCGAATGGTGCCGCGTCGGCGCCGCGCCGTGCGACATCGTGATCGCGAATCTCTTCCTGCATCACTTCGATGGCGATGGTTTGCGCCGCCTCTTCGCCGGCCTCGCCCAACGAGCGTCGCTGTTCGCGGCCTGTGAGCCGCGGCGCGACCGCATCGCGCTGGCGGGAAGCCGGCTGCTGTACTTCATCGGCTGCAACAAGGTCACGCGCCACGACGCTCCCGCGAGCGTGCGGGCGGGGTTCGCCGGGAAGGAGATTTCGGCGCTGTGGCCCGAAGCGAACGGCTGGTCGCTGTCCGAAGCGCAGGCGGGCTGGGCGAGCCACTTGTTTGTCGCACAGCGCGGCGCGCCCGCCGCCGGTCAGACGCCCGCATGAAGCGCTACGACATCGCGATCGTCGGCGGCGGGCCCGCCGGGGCGACGCTGGGCGCGCTGATGGCCGGCGCCGGCTGGTCGGTCGCCGTCGTCGAGAAGGCGCAATTTCCGCGCCGCAAGGTCTGCGGCGAGTTCCTATCGGCGACGACGGTCCCGATCCTCGCCCGGCTCGGCCTCGAGGCCACTTACCATGAGGCGGCCGGGCCGGAGATACGCCGAGTCGGGTTCTTTGCCGGGGCGATGGCGCTTGCGGCCGCGATGCCGGCCGCCAAGGGCGGCGCGGCGTGGGGGCGGGCGCTCGGCCGCGAAAGCCTCGATACGATGCTGCTGCGTCGCACCGCGGCGCTCGGCGCCGATATCCTGCAACCGTGGTCGGCGACGGCGCTGGAGCGCGCCGGCGGCGAATGGATCTTGCACGCACGCTCGACCGCGGGGCGGGAGAGCGTTGAAATTGCGGCCCCGCTCGTCGCGGCCGCGCATGGGTCGTGGGAGGGCGGCGATCTCCCAAGCCAGCCGCAGCGCCGCGCGAACCGGGCCGGCGACCTGTTCGGCTTCAAGGCGCATTTTCGCGATACGGGCCTTCCCGCCGATCTGATGCCGCTGCTGGTGTTTCCTGGCGGCTATGGCGGCATGGTCGCCGTCGACGGGGGCCGGACGAGCCTTTCTTGCTGCGTGCGGCGCGACCGGCTCGAGGCGCTGCGGCGGCGCCATCGCGAGCGCCGGGCCGGGGAGGCGGCGATACAGCACATCGTTTCGGAGACGCGAGGCGTGGGCGAAGCGCTCAAGGGCGCGGCGCTGGACGGCGCCATTCTCGCCGCCGGGCCGATCCGGCCGGGCATCCGCCCGCGCGCGAAGCAGGGTATTTTCTGCCTCGGCAACGCGGCGGGCGAGGCGCACCCCATCGTCGCCGAAGGCATCGGCATGGCGATGCAATCGGCCTTCATCCTGTTCGGCTGCCTCGAACGCGAGGCTCACGCGCTCCGGTCGCCCGACCGCGCCGCGGCGATCAAGCGCGTCGAGCACGACTACAGCCGCCGCTGGCGCTCCGCGTTTGCGCCGCGGATCCTGGCCTCGGCAAGCATCGCGACGCTCGCCTTGCACGCGCCGCTCGCCGCCGTCATGCGCGGCGCCATCGGCCTCTGGCCACGGGTGCTGACCGCGGGCGCCCACTTCGCCGGCAAGACCAAGTTCGTCTGAGAAATCGGCCCCGCCAATGCGGCGGCCACTCCGGATTGTATTCGTAGGCGGCGCATGGAGCGCATTTCATCTCGCCTTGGCGATGGTCGAGTGCGGCCGTTGCGCCGAGCGCAAGCGCGCATCGTGTCCGGCGCTTCGCATTCTCCCGCGCGCGGCGTATTGTGCCGCGGTTTGCGCAAAGAAAAGGTCAGCGCCATGGCACCGGCAGCGAACGCGCCAGCGATCCCCAACGTCGCGCATGCAAGGCCGCTCAGGACCCCGGCAGTGGCGGCACTGGTCGCGATCGGCTTGTTCGCGCTGCCCGCCGCGGTGTGGCTCGATCTCAAGAACCTTTCCGAGCAGACGCTGCGCGCCCAGGTCAACGAGCTCAGCACCGTCATCGATGCGGTGCGCGGTTATTACGCGCAGAACGTCGTCGGCCGCATCCTCTCGCACAGGGGCGAGACCCAGGTCATCCACAATTACCAGCAGGTCCCCGGCGCGGTGCCGATTCCGGCCACGCTCTCGATCGAACTCGGCGATGCGATCGGCGAGAAGGTCGGCAACGTGAAATACCGCTTCGTGTCCGATTTCCCGTTCCGCAACCGGGCGCCGCACGCGCTCGACACGTTCGAGCGCGGCGCCCTCGAAGGCTTGCGCAAGCAGCCGTCCACACGCTTCTACGAGATTTCGGGCACGCTGTTCGACCGCAAGATCCGCCTCGCGGCGCCGGTGATCATGGGCCAGGCCTGCGTCGCCTGCCACAACGCGCATCCGGAGAGCCCGAAGCGCGACTGGAAGGTGGGCGACGTGCGCGCGATCCAGTCGATCACCGTCGACCAGCCGATCGAGGCCAACATCTTCGCGTTCAAGTATCTCGGTCTCTACTTCATCCTCGCCGCGGTGATCGGCCTCGGCTTCATCGCCTATCTGCGCCGCCAGGGCCAGCTCATCCGCGGCATGAACCGCGAGCTCGCCGCCAACAACGACTTCCTCGCCGCGATCTCGATGAAGATCGCCAAGTATCTCTCGCCCCAGGTCTACAAGAGCATCTTCAGCGGGCAGAAGGAGGTGGCGATCGCGACCGAGCGCAAGAAGCTCACGATCTTCTTCTCCGACATCAAGGATTTCACCGCCACCACCGAGCGGCTGCAGCCCGAGGAGCTGACCGCGCTGCTCAACGAATACCTCACCGAGATGTCGGCGATCGCGCTCGCCCATGGCGGCACGGTCGACAAGTTCATCGGCGACGCCATGCTGGTGTTCTTCGGCGATCCCGAAACCAAGGGAGTGGAAGAAGACGCCCGCGCCTGCATGGCGATGGCGCTCGACATGCAGCGCCGCCTGCTGCAGCTCAACGCCGCCTGGCGCCGGCGCGGCATCGAGAACCCGTTCCAGGTGCGCATGGGAATCAATACCGGGTTCTGCAATGTCGGCAATTTCGGCAGCGCCGACCGCATGGACTACACGATCATCGGCGCCGAGGCGAACCTCGCCGCGCGCCTCCAGAGCATCGCCGAGTCGGGCGGCATCATGCTGAGCTACGAAACCTACGCGCTGGTGCGCGACATGGTGCGCGCGCGGGCGCAGGCGCCGATCACGATGAAGGGCATCAGCCGCGAAGTGATGCCCTATGCGGTCGAGACGCAGATGTTCGAGTCGGGTGCACGGCCGCCGGTCATCAATGCGCGCGTGACCGGCCTCGACGTCTTCCTCGATCTCGAAGCGATGGACGAGAAGGCCGCCGAGCGGGCGCGCGGACTCCTGGAATCCGCGCTCGCCGCGATCGCGGCACGCGGCCCGGGTGCCGGGGCCGCGCCGGCGCCCCAGTCCTCATAAGGAGCGCGGCACCTCTGATCCAGGGCCAGCCCGCCCGCGCAGTACCGCATCATCCGGCGGGAGAACCCCCAGGCGTGCATCGATCGTGGCGGCCGTCCTCGCATCGGCTACGGCGGCAAGGGCCGGCTCGAAGCCACCGAAGCGATCACGACGATCCTCGCCATTGAGCGCCAGCGAGGCTGGAGCGCCGAATACAAGGCGAACAACCGCAACGGCGATTGGGAATACCGGGTGTACAAGGCCGACGGCACGCCCAGCGCCGCCGTGACGATGGACGGCTGTTTCGCCTGCCACCTCCATCGCGCCGATGGCGACTGCAACTTCACCTACTTCAAGAACCGGCAGGACCGCGGCAACTCGCGCTGGCTCAGCGCTGGTCGCGCAGCGCATTGAGGCCGTCCACGGCCGGGCGGAACCCCGGCCTGAGCGCCAGGGCCGCGCGGAAATCGCGCTCGGCCTCGGCGCGGCGGCCGAGCCGCAGGAGCGCCCAGCCGCGATTGCCGAGCGCCACCACGAACTTCGCGTCGAGCGCGAGCGCGCGGTCGTAGTCGGCGAGCGCATCCTCGAATTTCCCGAGCGCGAAATAGACCCGGCCGCGATTGTTGAGGGTCTCCGCGGTGGGGTCGAATTCGACGGCGCGGTCGTAATCGGCCAGCGCCAGATCGTGGCGCCGGAGGTTGTGCTGCGCCAGGCCGCGCTGGAAATAGGCCGCGGCGTTGCGCGGCTCGGCGGCGATGACGCGGTCGAGGTCGGCGATCGCCCGCGCGTCTTGGCCGATGCGAATGAGGGCGCGACCGCGCTGGTAGTATGTGGGAAGATGCGCCGGATCGAGCGCGATCGCGCGGTCGAGGTCGGCGACGGCGCGCTCGGGCGAGCCGTACTCGATCAGCCAGCCGCCGCGCACCCGGTAGGCGACGGGGTTGTCGGGCTCAAGGGCCACCACGCGGTCGAGATCGGCGGCCGCGCGCTCCTTGTGTCCCAGCCGCGTGAGCGCGCCCGCGCGGCGGAAGAGGGCGACCGTGAGGCGCGGATTGAGCGCGAGGACGCGATCGTAGTCGGCGACCGCGCGCTCGTCTTGCTTCAGCTCGAGATAGACGGCGGCGCGGTTCAGCCAGCCGCGGAAATCGTCCGGCGCCAGCGCGATGGCGCGCGTCAAATCCACGAGTGCCGCGTCGAGCCGCTTGGCATCGAGATGCAGGATGCCGCGATTGTTGTGGGCGAAGAAATTGGCGGGATCGAGCGCGATGACGCGGTCGTAGTCCGCGATGGCGCGCGCGCCCTGGCCCATGGCCTGGAGCGCGCGGCCGCGGTTGAGATGCGCCTCGGCGAGTGCGGCGCCGGTCGGGCCGGCCTCGATGATGCGCGTGCAGGCGGCGGCGCGGTCCGCGGACGCCGGATTGCCCTCGCCCTTGCAGAGTGCGGCGTCGTCGGCGCGTGCCGCACCGGCGAACGCGGCTGAGAGGGCGAATACAGCGAGAATTCGACGAAGCATGGGGTTCTCCCCGAATACGCCAGTATAGCCGCTTCAAGCCGGCGAAGTACCCGCTGTACGGGGAATTTGCGGCGCGCATTTCGCATCGGCGGGCTTGAAACCCGCTCTTGCGGGGGCCGGTTTCGGCTCGATTGCGCCCCCAACCGCTGGCGCTCGCGTTGCCGCTTTGCTATGCCCGCTCACGACGTTTCGCGACAGCAGGGGTAGGGCCATGCAGCAAATCTTGAGCGAGCTCGAGGAAAAGCGGGCGGGCGCGCGGCTCGGCGGGGGCAAGAAGCGCATCGAGGCGCAGCACGCCAAGGGCAAGCTCACCGCGCCCGAGCGGCTCGAGATCCTGTTCGATCCGGGCTCGTTCGAGGAATACGACATGTTCGTCGAGCACCGCTGCCTCGATTTCGGCATGGAGAAGCAGAAGGTGCCGGGCGACGGCGTCGTCACCGGCTGGGGGACCATCAACGGCCGCCTCGTCTTCGTCTTCAGCCAGGATTTCACCGTCTTCGGCGGCGCGCTCTCGGAAGCGCACGCCGAGAAGATCTGCAAGATCATGGACCAGGCGATGAAGGTGGGCGCCCCCGTCATCGGCCTCAACGATTCGGGCGGCGCGCGCATCCAGGAGGGTGTCGCCTCGCTCGCCGGCTACGCCGAGGTGTTCCAGCGCAACGTCATGGCCTCGGGCGTGGTGCCGCAGATCTCGTGCATCATGGGCCCCTGCGCCGGCGGCGCCGTGTATTCGCCGGCCATGACCGACTTCATCTTCATGGTGAAGGACAGCTCCTACATGTTCGTCACCGGCCCCGAGGTGGTGAAGACGGTGACGCATGAGGAGGTGAGCGCCGAGCAGTTGGGCGGCGCCGTCACCCATTCGACCAAATCCGGCGTCGCCGATTGCGCCTTCGAGAACGACGTCGAGGCGCTGCTGCAGCTCCGCCGCTTCTTCGATTTCCTGCCGGCGTCGAACCGCGAGAAACCCCCGGTGCGCGCGAGCGACGATCCGCCCGATCGCGCCGAGACCTCGCTCGATACGCTGATCCCCCGCAATCCCAACAAGCCCTACGACATCAAAGAGCTGATCGTGAAAGTCGTCGACGACGGCGATTTCTTCGAGCTGCAGCCGGCCTATGCCGCCAACATCGTCACCGGCTTCGCGCGCATGGAAGGCGCGACCGTCGGCATCGTCGCCAACCAGCCGATGGTGCTGGCCGGCTGCCTCGACATCAGCAGTTCGCGCAAGGCCGCGCGCTTCGTGCGCTTCTGCGACAGCTTCAACATTCCGATCGTGACCTTCGTCGACGTGCCCGGCTTCCTCCCCGGCACGCAGCAGGAATACGGCGCCATCATCAAGCACGGCGCCAAGCTGCTCTACGCCTATGCCGAAGCGACGGTGCCGAAGGTCACGGTCATCACGAGGAAGGCCTATGGCGGCGCCTACGACGTCATGTCCTCGAAGCACCTGCGCGGCGACGTGAACTATGCCTGGCCGCAGGCCGAGATCGCGGTGATGGGGCCCAAGGGCGCCGTCGAGATCATCTTCCGCGAGGACCGCGGCGACCCCAAGAAGATCGAGGCGCGCACCGAGGAGTACCGCCGGAAATTCGCCAATCCGTTCGTGGCCGGCCACCGCGGCTTCATCGACGACGTCATCATGCCGCACAGCACGCGGCGGCGCCTCTGCCGCGCGCTGGCGATGCTGAAGGAGAAGAAGCTCGCCAATCCCTGGAAGAAGCACGGCAACATTCCGCTCTAGCGAGGGTCAACATGCGCGCTGGAATACCCGACCGTACCGATGCCGAGCGCCGCGCGCGGATGCGCACGGCGCTGATCGCGAACGGCCTGATCGACATGGCGACGGCGGGGTTCTTCCTCGGCTGGGGCGCCTCGGTGCTAAAGCTCGAATACCGCACCGCGTGGCTGATCGCGGCGATCCTGGCCGCCGCCGGCGTCGTCTCGTTCTTCGTCGCGACGTTGGGTTTCGGGCGCAAGGGGGCCGGGCGCGCGCTCGACGAGGGCGAGGACAACGAGCCGGTCGTGCGCCGGTGACCGCCGCGGGCCTGCGGCCCGCGTCGCCCGCCCTAGCGGGCCGACGTTCACTGCGCCTTCGCCATGGGACTCTTCGAGCGCGCGCCCTCGGGGCGTCGCTGAGCGGCCGTATCGGCCGTGGCGCTCACGGCGGCCGCCGTCTCGGCCCTCGGCGCGAAAAGCTCAATCGGTTCGGCGATGCCCTGCACCTTGAACTGTCCCAGCAGCTCCCAAGCCACGGGACAGGATTCGATGTAGTCGCGGCTCGCCACGATCGGCCGCCCCACTTCCTTGGTCAGCGCTTCGAGCCGCGCCACCTTGTTGACGCTGGGGCCGATGACCGAGAAGGAGAGCCGCTCGGGCGTGCCGATGTTGCCGAACATCACGTCGCCGACATGCAGCGCGAGGCCGTAGCTCAATTGCGGCATGTCCTCGGCGGCGCGGGCGGCGTTGGTGTGATCGATGCGGCGCTGCGCGTCGAGCGCCGCGGCATAGGCGCGCGCGCAGGCCTCGGAGCGGCGCGCCGTGTCGCCGTGGATGGGAAAGATGGCGAGGATCGCGTCGCCGATGAAGTCGAGGATCTCGCCGCCCTCCTTCAAGATGGCGCCGCCGACGCACTCGAAATAGCAGTTGAGGATCTCGGTGTAGGATTCGCGGTCGAGGCGCTCGGCCATCGCGGTCGAGCCGCGGAGATCGCTGTACCAGATGACCGCGGGGATCGTCTCGCCTTCGCCGCGGCGGATCTGGCCGGCCAAGACGCGCTCGCCGGCGCCGCGGCCCAGATAGGTGGCGACGACGTTCTTGGCGACCTGGCCGCGGATGGTCATGCGGCAGGCGACGGCGAGGCGCCGCTGAATGCGGTGCAGCGCGCGCAAGTCGGCGTCGAAAAACCCGCGCTTGCGGTCCGTCGTCCACGAGCCGATGAGGCCGTCCTCGTCGCCGCTGGCGAAGGGAATGGCGAACGCGAAGTAGTCCGTGGCGCCGGCGGCGCGCAGCTCCTCGAGTACGGGGAAATCCAAGATCGCTTCGCGACCGACGAGCCGCCGCCGCAGGCTCGTGATGCGCCTCTGGATCATGTGATTGAGGGGACTGTTCGTCCAGGCGGGGTTATCCGGCCCCGTGGTCCGCTCGAAGCGCGCCACCTCCAAGGTCTTGCCGCGCCGCCACGTGAGTCCCATCCCGGAATAGAGCGGGTGCAGCATGTTGAACGAGATATGGAAGCGGTGGATCGGGATGCCCGCCGCGTCGACGCGCGCCGCCGTGCCCTCGACCAAGTGCTCGATGGCGGGCTCGCCCAGCGCCTCGCCCATCAGCCAGTCGGTGACATTGTCGATGAGAAGGTTCGGCGCGTCGGGAGCGGTGTGTCGGGCCATGACCGTCCGTGGGTTGTACGCATCGAAACGATGCCAATATTATAGGCCAAATTGCGGAAAATCTCCTTGACCGGTTCGGCACCGGCCGCTTGAGTTCGGCCGGGCCGGTTTCGGTTAATTCCCAGCAAGCGCATGATCCAAACGACGACGATCGAGCTCGCGCGCGACGGCGGCGGCCGCTACGAGGCCTATCTGGCGGCGCCAGAAGGCGGCCGTAAGGCCGCCGTCCTGATCCTGAGCGAGATGTTCGGGTTGAACGGCCCGATGCAGGATTTCGCCCAGCACTATGCCGCGCGCGGCCATTGCGCGCTGGTGCCCGATCTCTTCTGGCGCACCCAAACGCCGGGCGGCCTCGATTACGACGAGCGCGGCTTCGCGCTCGCCTGGGCGCGCATCAAGGATTTCGACATCGACACGTGCGCGACGGACATGCGCCTCGCCGCCGATGCGCTGCGGAAGCAGCCCACCTGCAACGGCAAGGTCGTGGCGGTCGGCTTCTGCATGGGCGGCCGGCTCGCGTTTGTGGCGGCCGCGCGCTCGGGTGTCGACGCCGCGATCGGCCTCTACGGCCTCAACATCTCGAAGCATCTCGGCGAGGTGGGCGCGATCAAGGTGCCGACGCACCTCCACTACGGCGAGAAAGACCAGCACGTGCCGCTCGCCGAAATCGAGGCGGTGGCGAAGGGCGTCGCCGCCAACCCCAATATCACGATCTACCGCTACCCCGAAGCCGGCCACTCGTTCTTCAATAAAGTGCGCCCCACCTACGATCCCGCCGCCGCGGCGCTCGCGGCGAAGCGCATCGATGCGCTGTTGGCGGTGGTCGTGCCGGTTAAACTCTAGTGTCCTGATCGAGAAATTCGCTGCATTCTGGCCTTGCGGTTCAGGAGGTCAGAATGGCGAAAGGCAAGGCGTCGGTCATTGTGCTGTCGGTGGACGAGCAACAGGAATTGGAGTCGCTGACGCGACGGCGTTCGACG
>DATBLL010000020.1:0-14130 GCA_036555425.1 Alphaproteobacteria bacterium
TGCTGATCATCGACGTGAACTACAATTTCTGCGGCGACCGGCCCGAGCCGATCCTCGATTCGATCAAGCGCTGGCCCAATTCCTGCGGCGCGGACGCCTGGGCCGCCATCCCGCACATCCAGGCGCTGCTCGGGGCGGCGCGCGCCAAGCGCCTGCCGGTCATCTATACCACCGGCGGCTTCCGCGCCGATGGCTGGGACTATGGCGGCTGGCATTGGAAGAACAGCCGCTTGAAGGAGGGCTTGCGCCAGCCCAAGCGCAACATCGACGGCGAGGCGATCGTGGCCGAGATCGCGCCGCGGCCCGAAGACATCGTGCTGGCGAAGCTGAAGCCGAGCGCGTTCCACGGCACGCCGCTGCGCGCGCACTTGAACCTGCTCGGCGCCGATTCGCTCATCGTCTGCGGCACGACCACGAGCGGCTGCGTGCGCGCCTCGGTCATCGACGCGTTCAGCGAGAACTATCGCGTCACCCTCGCCGAGGAATGCTGCTTCGACCGCGCGCAATCCTCGCACGCGATCAATCTCATGGACATGCAGGCGAAATACGCCGACGTGCGCGCGACCGCGGAGATCGCGGCGCATCTCGCGACGCTGCCGGACGGGCTGTTCGTGCTGCCGGGCGCCTAGAGCGCGCTTCGGGAAGCCGGACCCGGATTACGCCAAGGGGCGCTTGCAACCAATCCGCGCCCGCTTCAGCGCATCCGGTACGTGACCCGGTCGAGCGCGCGGCCGAGGTCGTCGTAGATGCCGATGATGACTTGGCCGAGCTCTTGCAGCGCGGCGATGAGCCCGATTCCCATGAGCGAGGCGATCAGGCCGTATTCGATCGCCGTGGCGCCGCTCTCGTCGCGCATGAACGTCGCGAGGATCTTGTGCATGGCCTCAACTCCTGGTCGAAAAGGATCGGAACGCCATCGTCATCGGCCGCCGCCGGTAACGACCCACTTCAGAGCGGCGACGGCCTCAGCGAACGAGAGGCCGGCGGCATGCGCCGCCATCGCCCCGGCCAAGGCGACGAACACGGCGATGACGGCGTATTCGACCACGGCCGAACGGCACTCCTCGGTGCCGTGTCCGTCGCCATCGTCGCGCATCGCCGTGCTCCCCCTGCGCCCCCCCGACTTCGTGCTTCGGGTAATCTTTTATAAATCTTCCCGCAAGGAATTATTAGGTAAATATCGTTCTGTTAACGACGAATGTTATCGAGACACCGGTCTCAACTGTATCGGCGCATTGAATTATAGAATAATTAACCCTACCGGCACGCCGCCGCTCCCGGGGCGAACGTGCGGGATTCGCCCGAAGAGCGCGGGGCGCCGCACCGCGCCCAGCCGCGCGGGCGCGTCTTCCGTTCCGCACTTTTCCCGCGTTGGCTCTTCCGAGCATCCAAACTTTGGCGGCTCCCGACCGGCAGCGGCGCGCGCAGCAGTCCGGCAAGACCTGCCGGCCGATGAAGCGCGGCGTGCCCGGAACGGCCCGCCACCAAAGCGCCTAAGGCAAGCGCCGCGACGGCGGGACGACGCGATGAGAGTCGCGGTCCCGCCGCCGCCATGGCATAGAGCGCCCGATCCATCGCCTGCGCCGGGCTCCGCGGCGCTCGAGGAGCCCTGCCCTTGCCCGAAGCGCCCGGCCCCGCCCTCGCCATCGGCGCACCGCCGCGCCGGCGCCTCTGGCTCGGCCTCGCGCTGCTGCTGCTTTCGGCGCTGATGTTCAGCCTGCACAACACGCTGGCCCGTCTCAGCTACGACGAAGGCGTGGCACCCACGACGATCAACGCCGCGCGCACCTCGGCGGTGCTGCTGCTTTTCGTGCTCATGTTCGGCGCGCGGGGCCAATGGCCGCGCGTGCCGCGCGCCGCCTGGCTCGCCTTCGCCGTCACCGCCCTCTGCTACAGCCTGCACAATCCGCTGCTGCTGGTCGCGTTCCAGTTCGTTCCGGTGAGCCTCGCGATCCTCGTGCTCTACTTCTATCCGCTGCTCGTCGCCTTCATGGCGGCCGCGATCGGCCAGGAGCGCCTCAGGCGGCGGACGCTCGCCGCCGCGGCGGTGGCCTTCGCCGGCGTGGCGCTGGTGCTCGAGGTCGGCGGCGTGGCACTCGACTGGCGCGGCCTCGCGCTGGCCGCGGTCGCGGCAACGGCGCTCGCCGGGAACATTGTCGGCGCCGCGCAGCTCAACCGGCACATGCGCGCGCTCGCCGTCCCATTCGCGCTCTCGACGCTGGGCGCCATCGTCTTCAACACGATGATGCTGGCAGATGGCGGGCCCACCCTGCCTGCGACCCTGCATGGCTGGTGGATCCTGGGGGCCGCGACGCTGACCAGTCCGGCCGCGATCTTCGCGTTCTACCTCGCGCTGCCGCGCGCCGGCGCGCCGCGCAGTTCGCTGGTGATGAACGCCGAGCCGGTCGTCACCGTCCTGCTCGCGGTCGCGCTGCTCGGCGAATCGCTCGGCTGGCTGCAGATCGCCGGCGCGGTGCTCATCATCGGCGCGCTCGCGGTCCACGCCGTCATTGATTTGAAATTCCGCCGCTTGTGAGTGCTGTGGATAAAGATTCTACCAGCCTTTATTTGGGTTTAGCGCGATGCGGTAGCGTGGAAGACGAATTCGGCGCGCAAGATTTTGTGGTTAGCGCTTGGGAAAAACCGGTTGCTAACTCCTAGAAATTGTTCGAAAGCCGGGGACAGCCACAACATCTTGTTGACAGCGCCTAGGGTGGCGAACAATCTGTTGCGGCTGGGCGTAAGGCGCCTCGAGAGGAGCGGATGAGCGCCCGGCAGAGCCCCAGGACCGAATAGGGAGATCGCGGTCCAAGGCGAAACAAGTACAGCCCAAGACTTCCAGCGCGGACCGCCGGGTCCGCGGCGCTCGAATATTGCCTCTATTCAAGACCGTTGCCGGCGCCGGTCAAGAACACGTTTTCGGGGGTTTGGAATGCGCATTACACGGCACTTCACCGTCGAGGGCCGCGACGCCTATCAGGGCATCGAGTTCCGGCGCGCCGCGTCGGAAATTCGCAATCCCGACGGCTCGCTCGTGTTCAAGAACGACGACGTCGAGGTGCCGGCGAACTGGTCGCAGGTGGCGACCGACGTGCTCGCGCAGAAGTATTTCCGCAAGGCCGGCGTCGCCGCCGAGCTCGAGGCCGTGGTCGAGATCGACGTGCCCGGCTGGCTCTGGCGCAAGATGCCGCGCGCGGGCGCCAAGATCGCCGGCGAGACCAGCGCCAAGCAGGTGTTCGACCGCATGGCCGGCGCCTGGACCTATTGGGGCTGGAAGGGCGGCTATTTCGACAGCGAGGGCGACGCGCGCGCGTTCTTCGACGAGATCCGCGCGATGCTCGCGCGCCAGATGTGCGCGCCCAACTCGCCGCAATGGTTCAACACCGGCCTGCACTGGGCCTACGGCATCGACGGACCCTCGCAGGGCCATTACTACGTCGACTTCAAGAGCGGCGAGCTTACGAAGTCGCAATCGGCCTACGAGCACCCGCAGCCGCACGCCTGCTTCATCCAGTCGATCTCCGACGATCTCGTCAACGAAGGCGGGATCATGGACCTCTGGGTGCGCGAGGCGCGCCTGTTCAAATACGGCTCGGGCACCGGCACGAATTTCTCGCGCCTGCGCGGCGAGAACGAGCCGCTCTCGGGCGGCGGCAAGTCGTCGGGCCTGATGAGCTTCCTGAAGATTGGCGACCGCGCGGCGGGCGCCATCAAGTCGGGCGGCACCACGCGCCGCGCGGCCAAGATGGTCATCGTCGACATCGACCATCCCGACATCGAAACCTTCATCGATTGGAAGGCCGTCGAGGAGCGGAAGGTCGCGGCCCTCGTCGCCGGCTCCAAGGCGGCGGAGAAGCACCTGAACGGGATTCTCGCCGCGGCCTCGGCGTTCGACGGCGCCGAGCCGTTCGAGCCCAAGGCGAACCCGGCGCTCCGCAAGGCGATCCGCGCCGCGCGCCAGGCCTTCATCCCCGAGAACTACATCCAGCGCGTGCTGCAGCTCGGCAAGCAGGGCACGCGCGCGCTGAAGTTCGAGGTCTACGACACGGATTGGGACGGCGACGCCTATCTCACCGTCTCGGGCCAGAACTCCAACAACACGGTGCGCGTCAACGACGATTTCCTGAACGCGGTCGAGCGCGACGGCGACTGGATCCTGAAGCACCGCGCCTCGAGCAAGACCAAGACGCGGAAGGCGCGCCAGCTCTGGCACAAGATCGCCGAGGCGGCGTGGCATTCGGCCGATCCCGGCATCCAGTTCGACACCACGATCAACGACTGGCACACCTGCCCGGCGAGCGGCCGGATCAACGCCTCGAATCCGTGCTCCGAATACATGTTCCTCGACGACACGGCGTGCAATCTCGCCTCGCTCAACCTGATGGCGTTCCGCCGGCCCGGCACGCCCGGCGCCGGCCTCGGCGCGGCCAACGATTCGGGCAGCTTCGACGTCGCGGCCTTCGAGCACGCGACGCGGCTCTGGACCATCGTGCTCGAAATCTCGGTGCTGATGGCGCAGTTCCCGTCGGCGCGCATCGCCGAGCTCTCCTACAAGTTCCGCACGCTCGGCCTCGGCTACGCCAACATCGGCGGCTACCTCATGGCCTCCGGCATCCCCTACGACAGCGATGCCGGGCGCGCGCTCTGCGCCGCGATGACGGCGCTGATGACCGGCGTCGCCTACGAGACCTCGGCGGAAATGGCCGAGGAGCTCGGCCCCTTCCCCGGCTACCCCGAGAACCGCGACGCGATGCTGCGCGTGATGCGCAACCATCAGCGCGCCGCCTACGGCATCAAGGACGGCTATGAGGGTCTCTCGACGCCGCCGGTGCCGCTCGAGCACGCCGCCTGCCCCGATCAGGCGCTGGTCAACGCCGCCGTCGGCGCCTGGGACCGCGTGATCGAGCAGGGAAGCCTCAACGGCTTCCGCAACGCCCAGGCGACGGTGATCGCGCCCACCGGCACGATCGGCCTGGTGATGGATTGCGACACGACCGGCATCGAGCCGGATTTCGCGCTGGTCAAGTTCAAGAAGCTGGCCGGCGGCGGATACTTCAAGATCATCAACCAGATGGTGCCGCTGGCGTTGTCCACGCTGGGCTACGCTGAGCAGGAGATCGACGCGATCGTCCGCTACGCAGTGGGGCACGGGACCCTGAAAGGTGCCCCCGGCATCAACCACACCGCGCTGAAGTTGCGCGGCCTCACCGACGAGGCGCTGGAGAAGGTCGAGGCGGCGCTGCCGAGCGCCTTCGACATCCGCTTCGTCTTCAACAAGTACACGCTCGGCGCCGAGTTCTGCACCGAGATCCTCGGCATCGACGCCGCCAAGCTCGAGGCACCCGGCTTCGACCTTCTGGCCGAGCTCGGCTTCGACAGGGCGGCGATCGAAGAGGCCAATGCCTTCGTCACCGGCGCGATGACGCTCGAAGGCGCGCCGCACCTCAAAGACGAGCACCCGGCGGTGTTCGACTGCGCGAGCCCGTGCGGCAAGAACGGCAAGCGCTTCCTCTCCTGGGAGAGCCACATCCGCATGCTGGCGGCGGCGCAGCCCTTCGTCTCGGGCGCCATCTCCAAGACCATCAACATGCCGAACGAGGCCACGGTCGAGGATTGCCAGCGCGCCTACGAGATGTCGTGGAAGCTGGCGCTCAAGGCCAACGCGCTCTACCGCGACGGCTCCAAGCTCTCGCAGCCGCTCTCGGCCACGGTGTTCGACGACATCGACGACGTGGACGAGAAGGCCGAGGCGATCGAAGCCGTGATCAAGGCGCCGGCGGCCGAGCGCGCCGCGGCCGTCGCGGAGCGCGCGGCGCACGCGGTGGCGCTGTCGGTCGCGCGCTCGCAGCGCCTGCGCCTGCCCGGCCGCAGGAAGGGCTACATCCAGAAGGCCGTGGTCGGCGGCCACAAGGTCTATCTCCACACCGGCGAATACCAGGACGGCTCGCTCGGCGAGATCTTCATCGACATGCACAAGGAAGGCGCCGCCTTCCGCTCGCTGATGAACAATTTCGCGATCGCCATCTCGATCGGCCTGCAATACGGCGTGCCGCTCGACGAGTTCGTCGACGCCTTCACCTTCACGCGCTTCGAGCCTTCGGGCCTGGTCGAGGGCAACGACTCGGTGAAGATGGCGACCTCGGTCCTCGACTACATCTTCCGCGAGCTCGCGATTTCCTATCTCTCGCGCGAGGACCTGGCGCACGCCGCGCCGCACGACGTCCGTCCCGACAGCATGGGCCGCGGCGCCGAGGAGAGCGCCCTCCCCGCCAATCCGCCCGCCGTCGCCGCGGCGCAGAACGTCATGGAGCAGATGGAGCGCGTCGTGAGCCGCGGCTTCACGCGCAATCGCTTCAAGCCCGCCAATGGCGGCCTTAACGGCAACGGTCACGCGCTGCATGCGCAAGCGCCGCATGGCGGCGGCGACGCCGGCGCCGCGCTGCATGTCCACACGCCCGGCGGCGGCCATGTGCACATCCACGCCGAGGGCGGCGTGGCGGCGGCGGTGACCGACGGCACCCGCGCGGCCATGGCCGCGATCTCGCAGGCGGTGCTGGCGGCGATGGACGAGCGCGCCGACAAGGCCCGCGAGGCGCGCATGAAAGGCTACGAAGGCGACGCCTGCGGCGAGTGCGGAAACTTCACGCTCGTGCGCAACGGCACCTGCCTGAAGTGCAACACCTGCGGCGCCACGAGCGGCTGCAGCTAGGCGAAAGGAGCTGAACGGCGGGAATGCCCCTCGATCTCGACAAGCCCGACGACAAGCCGACGCAGGACGAGCCGCGCGCGGCGGCGCTCTCCGGCGGCGGCGCGCGCTGGACCGGCGCGAGCGGCACGCGCTACACGGCCGAGATCTTCCCGCTCGGTCTCGCCATTCCCGCGCGGCCCGGGGTCTTCATTCTCGCCAAGCCGCGCGCGGCGCTCGCGCAGAGCTGGACCGCGCTCTATGTCGGCCACGCCGAAGACGTGGCCCGCGCCGTGCACGAAAGCCGGCGCCACTCCTATCTCTGGGATTTCGCCGTCGAACTCGGCATGACGGCGATCCACCTCGTGACGGCCGAGGCCGGTGCGGCCAGGCGCCACGACATCGCCCGCGATCTCGTCCGTTCCTTGCTCCCCTCGCTGAACCGGGAGACCGCGGCGACGCAGCGCATTGGCGGTGTTGGCACCAACCTCGGCGTTACGACCTAGGGGGCGGACGCCCCTAACGAGCTCCGGCTCGTTGCTCCTCCCGAGCCCACTTGGGGCGCGATCTCGCAAGGACCGCGCCCCTTTTTTGCGCGCCGGGCCCCGTCGCTTGTGTTTCTCGCGGCGGCGCGCGATCCTTGCCGGCAGGACGCAGCGGCGCGCAGAGGGCATCGCCGGCGGCCAGAGCCGCCGGGCAATGGAACGAGCGGACGAGACACGGAGGAGCGGAATGCCCGGCAAGATCGAGCAGCGAATGGCCGAGCGCGGGATCGTGCTGCCGCCGCCGATGCGCGCGATGGCGAACTACGTGCCCTACACGGTCACGCGCGCGCATGTGTGGGTGGCCGGCCAGGGCCCGTTCCGCGACGGCAAGCTGCACTACAACGGGCGGCTCGGCGAGACCTTGACGGTCGAGGACGGCCGCGCCTGCGCGCGCATCGTCGGCCTCAACGTGCTCGCGCAAGTGAAGGCGGCGTGCGGCGGCGATCTCGACCGCGTCGTGCGCTGCGTCAAGCTCGGCGGCTTCGTCAATTCGACGCCGGACTTCACGCAGCATCCCGAAGTCATCAACGGCGCCTCCGAGCTGATGATCGAGGTGTTCGGCGAGGCCGGCCGCCACGCCCGCTTCGCCGTCGGCGCGCCGACGCTGCCGATGGGGACCTCGGTCGAGATCGACGCGCTGTTCGAGATCAGGCCGTAGCGCCGCGTCCCCGCGCGCCGCTACAGCACCCGCGCCTTCAGCTGCGGGAAGACTTTGGCGACCTTGCTCAGGAGATAATCGCCATAGGTGCCGGTGAAGCTGTGCACGCTGGCGCCATCCCAGCGGCGCGCGCGGTCCTCGGCGATTTGCGCCGCGCCGATGGCCGCGTGCCGCGGCAGCGGCTTGATCTCGGCCGCGAAGTCGGGGTCGAAGAAGAGCGGAAACGAGAGCCGGTCGTGGCCGCTGACGTTGCGCACGCGATGCGGCGTCGAGCGGAACCAGCCGCCGGTGAGCCGGTCGAGCATGTCGCCGATGTTGCACACCAGCGTGCCGGGCACGGGCGGCGCCTCGATCCAGCCGCGCGGCGTCTTCACCTGCAGCCCGCCATGCTGATCCTGCGCCAGCAGCGTCAACAGCCCGTAGTCTGAATGCTCGCCGACGCCCCACGTGTCCGGCGCGCGGTTGGCCGGATAATGGAAGATCCGGAACAGAATCGTGGGCTCGGCGGTGTAGGTGCGCGCGAAGTAGCCCGCGTCGAGGCCCAGCGCCAGTGCGACGCCTTCCATCAGCGCATGCGCGGCGCGGGTCGTCCCTGCCATGAACGCCTCGACCGCGGGGCGCAGCTCGGGCACTTCGGCGGGCCAGAGATTGGCGCCGTGCAGCGGCCAGCCGGCGCGGACGCGCGGATGATCCGGCGGCAGCTCGGCGCCGAGATAGAGGCCCTCCTTCTGATCGGGCCGGCCGGAGGTGAGCTCGCCCTCGAGCGGGAACCAGCCGCGCCAGGCGGCGCCGCCGCGCTCCATCGCGATCTTCTCCTTGGCCGCGCGCGGCAGCGCGAAGAAGCGCCGGCTGGCGGCATCGAGCCGCGCCAGCACTTCGCCTGAGACGCCGTGGCCGCTGGCATAGAAGAACCCGCTGTCGCGGCACGCCGCCTCGATGCGCGCGGCGACGGCGGCTCGCGCCCCGGCGTCGCGGCCGAACAGCGGCGCGATGTCGATGATGGGAAGCGTTTCGTTCGTCATAGCGGCATCTTCTTGCCGCCGGGCCGGCATCGCAATCCCCTCGACGGCGGGCGAGGCGCATTCTAGGGTCTCGGCGCCGCCGCGAAAACCGCGCCGGTTCGGGAAGACGAGGATGCAATGGCCGGAAGGGTCCAAGCGCGCTTGCAGGAACTCGGCATCGCCTTGCCGCCGGCGCCGGCGCCGGCCGCCAACTACGTGCCCTGGGTCGTCTCGCAGGGCATGGCCTTCATCGCCGGGCAGATCCCGATCCACGAGGGCAAGCCGACCTTCATCGGCAAGCTCGGGCGCGAATTCACGATCGAGCAGGGCCAGCAGGCGGCGCGGCTCTGCGCGCTCAACATCCTCGCGCAATTGAAGGCGGCGTGCGGCGGCGATCTCGACAAGGTCGCGCGCTGCGCCAAGGTCGGCGCCTTCGTCAATTGCACGCCCGAGTTCAACGACCAGCCGCAGGTCGTCAACGGCGCCTCCGATCTTTTCGTGGCGGTGCTGGGCGAAGCCGGCAAGCACGCGCGTTTCGCCGTGGGCGCGCCGAGCCTGCCGCGCGGCGTCGCGGTCGAAGTGGACGCGGTGTTCGAGCTGAAATAGGGGCCGGCACCCCGAGGAGGCGCGATGAGCGGTCAATCCTCCGCGTTCGTCGGAAGCATTCCCGAGTGGTACGACACCGGCCTCGGTCCGATGATCTTCACGGACTATGCCGACGACTTGGCGCGGCGCGCCGCCGCGGCGGCGCCGCAGCGCGTGCTCGAGACCGCGGCCGGCACCGGCATCGTCACGCGCAAGCTCCGCGATCGCATCGGCGCCGGCGCAACGCTCACGGCGACCGATCTCAACCCGCCGATGCTCGATGTCGCGCGCAAGAAGTTCGAGCCGGGCGAGCGCGTCGAGTTCCAGCCGTCCGACGCCACGGCGCTGCCGTTTCCCGACGCGGCCTTCGACGCGGTGGTGTGCCAGTTCGGCGTGATGTTCTTTCCCGACAAGGAGAAATCCTATCGCGAAGCGCATCGCGTGCTGGCGCGGAAGGGGCGCTATCTCTTCAACGTCTGGGACGCGCACCGCTACAACGCCTTCGCGCGCATCACGCACGAGACCGTCGGCCGCTTCTTCCCCGCCGATCCCCCGGCCTTCTACCGCGTGCCGTTCAGCTACGGCCAGATCGATCCGATCAAGGAGGCGCTGATCGCCGCCGGCTTCGGCCGCATCCGCGCCGATGTCGTCGCGGTCGAAAAACGCATTCCGCAGGCGGCGATGTTCGCGCGCGGGCTCGTCTACGGCAATCCGGTGATCGACCAGATCCGCGCGCGCGGCGGCATCGAGCCCGAGCGGATTTTGGAAGCGGTCACCGGCGCGCTCAAGGCCGAGTTCGGCGCCGATCCCGGCGCGATGCGGCTGCAGGCGATCGTGTTCGAGGCGGCGAAGATCTAGCGTCAACTCTCGTCGGGATGAATCGCCTTCCCTGGATGGCAGCGTGCTTGCGTCCACTTGAGCGGACTCCGCTCTACGCCGATCACGTTCGCGGTCCGCACGCCATCGCGCCATCCCATCTTGAACCGCGGCTGAACGGCGCGCTCACGCGGGGTTCAACGGCGCCCGGCTAGGGTTGGGTCCGGGTAGGGCTCAGCGGGATCGCCAGCGCCTGGATGCGCGCCATGCAGAACTCGTTTCGTCCCGTCGCCTTCCGCCTGCCCTTGAGCCAAGTCGCCGCCCTTGCCGACGCCGGCGCCGGCGCCCTCCTCTATCGCTGGCGGCACGGACCGCGCCTCGCCTTCGGCTTTCGCCTGCGGCTGACGCCGGGCGGGCACTACGCCCAGAGCCGCGCTGCCGAAACGGCGGAAGCAGCGCCGAGGTTGGCTGCTGCGGTCTCAAGATCGCCCCGTAAGTAGCGGGAACAAAGACAGTTCTTGTTTTCATTCGCGTTTGAGTCGTTGCGTCGCAACCGCCTTGACAATCGTCTCTGCTTGATGTAAGTAATTACTCACTTGCACAAAGAGGCGGCCATGCCTGCACCCTTCGCCTACCCCGCGCTGACACCGGACCAAGCCGTTGCCCTCCCGGCCGCTGCTCCCATTGCCGTGCCTGCGCGGCGCGACGCCCTGGCGCTCGGCATTGCGCTGCGCTCGCGCCTCTTCAACGGCGTGTTCCTCGCCTACACGTTCTTGTTCGTGCTGTCGGTCTATCCGCTGCTGCTCTGGCCGAGCCGCCGGCCGCTCGCGCGCGCGATGAAAGCCTATGCCCAGGGCGTGCTCTGGCTCATGCGCCGCATCGCCGGCATCCGCATCGCGACGCGCGGCCGTGAAAACATCCCGGCGTCGGGCGCCTACATCCTCGCCAGCAAGCACCAGAGCGAGGCCGACGGCCTCATCCAGACGGCGCTCGTCGACGATCTCGCCTTCGTCGCGATGAAGGAGGTCGGCAAATACCCGCTCGTCGGCCCGGTGCTGCGGAAGCTCGAGATGGTTCTGGTCGATACCGACGGCGGCGCCCGCGAGCGCGCGAGCTTGGCCGCGGGCGGCCGCGCCGCCGCCGCCGCCGGGCGCCCGATCCTCATCTACCCCGAAGGCACGCTGATGAAGGCCGGCGAGCGCGGCAAGTATCGCGCCGGCGTCTATCATCTCGCGGCCGAGCTCGGCCTCGCCGTCATCCCCGTCGCCACCGACGTCGGCCGCTGCTGGGACCGCCGCCAGAAGGCGAAGCGCCCGGGCGTCGCCACCGTCTCGTTCCTCCCCGCGATGCGCGCCGGCCGTGACAAGCGCGCCTTCATGGCCGCGCTCGAGGAGACGATCGAGGCCGAGAGCGCGCGGCTGGCGGCGGCACAATGTTGAGCACTGTGCCCTCACTTCCCATCGCCGTGCGCCCTCTTGCGCGCATGGCGAATGGGAAGTGAGGGCCGGCGCCGCTTGCGCGGGCGCGGCGCTCGCATAAGCTCCGGGCATGCTCCTCATGCCCAAGTCGATCCCATGCCCGACGGCGCTGAAGCCCTGACGGTCCGCACGGTCGACAGGATCGCGTCCGTCGACGCCGGCGCCTGGGACCGCTGCGCCGGCGGCGACAATCCGTTCGTCAGCCACGCTTTCCTCGGCTTGCTCGAGGAGACGGGCTGCGCCGGCGGCAAGAGCGGCTGGCTGCCGCAGCACGCGCTGCTCGAAGATTCGGCCGGTCGCCTGCTGGCCGCGGCGCCGGCCTATTTGAAGAGCCACTCCTATGGCGAATACGTCTTCGACCATGGCTGGGCCGACGCCTTTGAGCGCGCCGGCGGGCGCTACTATCCAAAACTCCAGGTCGCCGTGCCGTTCACGCCGGTGCCGGGACCGCGCCTTTTGGCGCCGCCCGGGCCGGCGCAGAAGCGACATCGCCTGGCGCTGCTTTCGGGCCTCGCCGAAGTCGCGCGCGCGCTCGACGTGAGCAGCGTCCACATCACGTTCCTCGCCCCCGACGAGGCGGCACTGGCCGAGGACGCCGGCCTCTTGATACGCCACGGCTGCCAATATCATTGGTTCAACCGCGGCTATGGCGACTTCGACGATTTCTTGGGCGCCCTCGCCTCGCGCAAGCGGAAGCAGATCCGCAAGGAGCGCGAAGAGGTGCGCGCCGCCGGCATCGAGGTGCGCCCGGTGCACGGCGGCGAGATGAGGCCGCGCGCGTGGGACGCGTTCTTCAAGTTCTACGTCGACACCTACGACCGCAAATGGGGCTATCCCTATTTGACGCGCGAGTTCTTCGGCCGCCTCGGCGTGGAGCTCGGCGACAAGGTCGTGATGATGCTTGCTGTGCGCCGCGGCGCCACGATCGCCGGCGCCCTCAATCTGCGCGGCAGCGACGCACTCTTCGGCCGCAATTGGGGCGCCGCGGGCGATTTTCCGTTCCTCCATTTCGAGGCCTGCTACTACCAGGCCATCGACTACGCGATCGCGCACAAGCTCGCGCGCGTCGAAGCGGGCGCCCAGGGCGAGCACAAGATCCAGCGCGGCTACCTGCCCGTGCCGACCTGGAGCGCGCACTGGATCCGCGATCCCGCCTTCGCCGCCGCGGTCGAGGATTTCCTCGGGCGCGAGCGTCCGGCGGTCGAAGCGGAGATGCGCGGACTCATGGAATACTCGCCGTTCCGATCGCCCGAATCGGAGCGGGATCAGCCGACTGCAGGATGAGTCGGCAGAGTTCCCCGTAACGCTACGGGGCGCGCGACAGCACGAGGATGTCGTTCTCGGGCGTGGCAATGCCGGGCTCCTGATCCGAACGGACGAGATCGGCGATGGCCAGCCCGTGGTCGGCGGCGGCCTTGTGCCAATCGGCCAGCGACCGGACGCGCTTGTTGACCCTGTTCTTGTCCGCCATCGATGCGGCCTGTTCGTTCCAGGACTCGAAGTGGTCGCTGCCGTGGAATTGCACGTTGCGCGTTTCGGTTCCGAAGTCGCCGCCGACGATCACGATGCCGCCCGACGCAAGCACGCCGGCGAGGTTGCCCACGGCCCGGTGCCACCGATCGTCGTCGATGATGTGGAACATGACGCCGATCGCCGAAATGAGATCGAAGCGCTCGCCGGAGAGATCGAAGCGACTGTCTGAGACGTCAAGCGCGTGGATCGCGACCGCCGCATCACCCGCGTACTTCTCTCGCAGACGATCGGCCATCTGCGGCGCCAACTCGACGCCGACGACGCGGGCGACGCGGAAGACCTGCCGGAAGAAGTCGATCCAGTGGCCGGTTCCCGAGCCGATGTCGAGCAGCCGTCTTCCGCTCCGCTCCTGGACGAAGCGCCAGACCGCAGCGGTCATGCCGCCCACAGGTTCCCGGCGCAGCATGGCGCGGATGATCGAGTTCTCGGTCGCGTTGTAGTGGAAACGGCTCTCGACTTCCGTCCCCGCGCCGACGGTGATCCAGTCGCCCGCCGGGCCGCGCAGCTGCGCCTTGTAGTAGCTGGTCCAATAGGCCCGCGCGTCATAGGCCAGCTCGACGCCGCCATTGTGCCGCTCGCTGATTCCCCGCATGGAACACCCTCTTTGATGCTTGCGACCAAACCGGCCAGGGGGTGTCGATCAGATTTCCGTCGCCACACCGGGAAGCCGAGCCGATCCCCTCATTCAGAGGCATTCTTGGTCAAGAAAGCGTTAAAGCGCGCAAGACGACGACGCCAGCATCCGTCGACTTCGAAACCACGAGCCGATCATTAGGCCGGGCGCAGTCGGCCGCCGTCGGCGTTAGCAAAGGCTTAGGCATTTGGCCGC
>DATBLL010000072.1:0-6475 GCA_036555425.1 Alphaproteobacteria bacterium
GCGGCCGCCTTGGCGCTCGCCGTGGCCAGCGTGCCGGCCTACGCTCAGGACGATCTCTCGGCGCTGCGCCAGCAGCTCGAGACGATGAAAGAGCGGTTGGCCAAGCTCGAGGCGGACAAGGCGGATAAGCGCCGCGTTGCCGCCGCGGCCGCGGTCGAGGCCGGCGACAAGCCGCGGAGCTGGAAGCTCCCGGGCACGAACACGTCGATGAACATCGGCGGCTTCGTGAAGATGAGCATGTTGTGGGACTTCGGCAACTCGGGCCAGACAACCGGCGTGACGACGACGGAAGGCATCGGCGCCGGCTTCCACGCAGTCGAGGGTTCGGCGGCCGACAACATCTTCAACGGCGGCAACTTCCAGCTGACGGCCCGCCGCTCGCGCTTCTGGATCCAGACCTGGACGCCCACGGACTGGGGCGAGCTCCGCACCTACATCGAAGCCGACTTCGCCGGTGCCGGCACCGTTGGCGGCGGCGCGGTCCCGGGTTCGAGCGGCAACCTGCTCCGTCTCCGCCAGGCCTACGGCACGTTGGGCCCGGTCCTGATCGGTAAGACGCAGACGCTGTTCGGCGGCCTGATCGGTCTGCCCGAGCTGCTCCATGACGGCGCTCCGATGGCTCTGGGCGCGCTGCGCATCGAGCAGATCCGCTACTCGCACAACTTCGGCGGCGGTCTGGTGTTGAGCGTGGCTCTCGAGTCTGCGCCCAGCACGTCGGACACCGGCGGCCACGACGTCGTGGGCGTCACAACCGCTGGCGCTGCGACCACGGCGGCCGCATTCGGTCCGACGGCCGGCTTCCAAGGCCCGGTCCGTTGGCCGGACGTCACTGCCGCCTTGCAGTGGAACTTCCCCGACGGCGCGATCTACGTGTCGGGCATGGTCGGCCAGCGCTTCATCGACAGCGGTGGCCTCACGGTGCTTTCGCGCCACGATAACGCGTTCGTCTGGGGCGGTGCGCTCGCCGGCCGCTACCAAATGGGCCGCGTCGAGATCGGCGGCCAGGGCGCCATCGGCGAGGGCATCGGCAACAAGTACTTCGACGGCGGTGCCACCGGCTTCATCGACACCGTTGCTGTGGTAGATCCGACCGGCAACGTGGATCTTCGGCCGGTTCTGACGTACGGCGCGATCGGATACGTGCAGGTGAAGCTCACCGACACGATCCGCGCGACCGGCGCCTTCAACTGGGCGATGCACGAAGTGCGCAGCGAAGTCCCGGGCAACCTTGCAACCGGGGTTCCCGGCGTGGTCAACTACTACTGGGCCGCGTTCGGCAACCTGCTCTGGAACCCGGTGCCGCAGGTCACGTTCGGCGCCGAGTACGGCTACCAATTCGCCTCGCGCTACGCATCGAATAACACCCACGGGCACCGTCTCCATCTCGCGGCGATCTACCGGTTCTAGTCGGCTGACCGCTTAAGAGACGAAGAACTCGAAGGGCCGGCTCCCGCAAGGAGCCGGCCCATTTCTTTGTCTCTCCGCAACGGGGCAGGGGCGGGCCTCAAACCCGCCCTTGTCCCCCGGCGCCAGAACCCGTCACACCCCGTAGAACGCGCGATACCACGCCACGAATTTCGGGATGCCTTCGCGGATCGTGGTCTTGGGCGCGAAGCCCAGATCGCGCCGGCTCGCCGCGATGTCGGCATAGGTGTCCTTGACGTCGCCGGGCTGCATCGGCGCCGGCTCGATGATGGCCTTCTTGCCGAGCGCCGTCTCGATCGCGGCGATGAAGTCGAGCAGCTCCTCGCTGCGACTGTTGCCGAGATTATAGAGCCTGTGCGGCGCGCCCCCTCCCAACCCTCCCCCGCTTGCGGGGGAGGGAAGGGTGGGGGGCCTATCGAGCGCCGCCAACACGCCGGCCGTGATGTCGTCGATGTAGGTGAAGTCGCGGCGCATGTCGCCGCGGTTGAAGACCTTGATCGGCTGGCCGGCCAGGATCGCGCGCGTGAAGATGAAGGCCGACATGTCGGGCCGGCCCCAGGGGCCGTAGACGGTGAAGAAGCGCAAGCCCGTCTGCGCGAGGCCGTAGAGATGGGCGTAGCAATGGCTCATCAGCTCGTCCGCGGCCTTGGTCGCGGCGTAGAGCGAAACGGGGCGGTCGATCCGGTCCTCGACCGCGAAGGGCAGCTTCTCGTTGCCGCCATAGACCGACGAACTCGACGCATAGACGAGGTGCTTGACGCCGCCGCGCAGGCGGCAGGCCTCCAGCACCGCGAAATGCCCCTCCACATTGGCGCGCACATAGGCGCCGGGATTGACGAGCGAATAGCGCACGCCCGCCTGGGCGGCGAGATGGACGATGCGGTCGGCCGCCGCCTCCTGCGCGAGGAGCGCGGCGAAGGCGCCCGGGGCGGCGATGTCGAGCTTGACGAAGCGGAAGGCGCCGCCGCCGAGCCGGGCCAGCTCGGCGAGCCGCGCCTCCTTGAGCGCCGGATCGTAGTAGGCGTTGACGTCGTCGACGCCGATGACCGTCTCGCCGCGCGCCAGGAGCGCCCGCGCCACATGCATGCCGATGAACCCGGCCGCGCCGGTGATGAGAAGGGACATTGCGAGGGATGCTGCGCTTCCGATAGCGGGGATGTGCCGCTCTAAACCACAGAATCCGCGGCGAGACAAACGCGGACGCGGAGGCTTGGGCCGCCGGCCGAAACGCTCGATCGGGGCCGGGCGCCATCCCCAAGCCGCGGATGGGCAAGCGCAAAGAATGTGACCTGGTTCACACTGGGCGCGCGGACTTTGTCCGATACAGGCGGGGCGCACGCACCGAAGGGCGGGACGCACGCCAAGAGGCGTGCTTCTGCCGAGCGACGGCTTTGCCGTCGTTCGGCCTTAAGCTCGGCCGATTGGCCGAGCGACTCGGTCGCGGCAAGGGAGGGAACGATGCGCCTCATCACGCGTCCGGCATGGACCGCCGCGCCCGCCGACGGCAGCGGCTCGGAGGCCGAGCTACGCACGGGCCGCCACGTCGGCGCGCGCCCGCGTGGCACGCGCCGAGGCTCGGTTTGGCGCGCGCGCCGCGCGCTGCTCGCCACCGGCGAGGCGGCGCCGACGCCCGACGACAGGAACTACGCCGCCCAGCAGCTCCGCCGCGCCTTCGTCCGCATCGACCGCGATTTCCACGAAGCCTATGAGCAGTGCCGCACCGACGCCCAGCGGCGGGCGCTCGAGGACATTCGCCGCGCGGCGAAGACGGCGTACCTCCGCGTCCAGTCCGAGGCGCTGCTCGCGGACCGCGAGGGCTGGCGGCGGAGCGAAGCCGCCTTCGGCGCCGAACGAATCCGCGTCGAGCGCCATCTCTCCGGCCTCGCGACCGCCGCCGCGGTGATCCGGATCCGGGCGAAGCTGGTCGCGATCGCCGACCACCTCGCGGTGCTCGCCGCGTAGAGCGAAATCCGTTCGCATAGAATCGGCGATCGCCCCTACGCGTCAGGCGCTTCCTACCCCAGCGCGCCGTGGCAGTGTTTGTATTTCTTGCCCGAGCCGCAGGGGCAGGGAGCATTGCGGGAGACCTTGCCCCAGGTACCGGGGTCGGTGGGATCGAGGGCGGCGGCGGCGCTGCGGCGGCGCACCGGCTGCAAGGTGGTGACGTCGCCCATCGGCAAGCCGGCGCCGTGATCGAACCCGAGCGGCATGCCGTCGGTGCCGGTGGCGGCGAGCGCGGCGGGGTCGGGATGCTCCTCGACGATGCGCGTCGGGCGCCGCGGCATCGGGATGGGCTCGGCCGCCTGCTCGTCCTGCATGCGGATCTCGAGATGGGCGAGCACGCCCGTCACCGTCTCGCGCAGGCCCGCCATCATGCGCTGGAACATCTCGAAGGCCTCGCGCTTGTATTCGACCAGCGGATCCTTCTGCCCGTAGGCGCGCAGATTGATCGCCTGGCGCAGATAGTCGAGATGCAGCAGGTGGTCCTTCCAGGTCTGGTCGAGGATCTGCAGCAACAGGCTCTTCTCGGCCATGCGCATGATGTCGGCGCCGTATTGCGCGGCCTTCTTGGCCATGTGCTCGTCGGCGGCCTTCTTGATGCGCTCGGTCACTTCCTCGTCGGCGATGCCTTCCTCGGCCGCCCAGTCCTTGACCGGCAGGTCGAGGCCGAACACGTGCTGCACGCGGTCGTGCAGCTCGGCCACGTTCCACTGCTCGGCATAGGTGCCGGCCGGGATTGCCGCCGCCACCTGCTCCTCGATCAGCTCGGCGCGCATCTCGCCCACGAGCTCGGAGACATCCTCGGCGCGCATGATCTGGATGCGCTGGTCGTAGATCACCTTCCTCTGGTCGTTCATCACGTCGTCGAAGCGCAGCAGGTTCTTGCGGATCTCGAAGTTCCGCTCCTCGACCTTGCGCTGCGCCTTCTCGAGCGCCTTATCGACCCAAGGATGGATGATGGCCTCGCCTTCCTTGAGCCCCAGGCGGCCCAGCCACACGTCGAGGCGCTGCGAGCCGAAGATGCGCATCAGGTCGTCGGTCAGCGAGATGAAGAATTTCGAGTTGCCGGGGTCGCCCTGGCGGCCGGAGCGGCCGCGCAGCTGGTTGTCGATGCGCCGGCTCTCGTGGCGCTCGGTGCCGATCACGTAGAGCCCGCCGGCGGCGATCACCCTCTGCTTGGCCGCCTCGATCTCCTCCTTGATCTTGGCCGCGCGCTTCTCGCGCTCGCCGGCGTCGGCTACGTCCGCGAGCTCGTCCTCGACGCGCATCTCGAGATTGCCGCCCAGTTTGATGTCGGTGCCGCGGCCGGCCATGTTGGTCGCGATCGTCACCGCGCCGGGCTTGCCCGCCTGGGCGATGATGTGCGCCTCGCGCTCGTGGTTGCGCGCGTTCAAGACCTCGTGCGGCACCTTCTTCTTGGCGAGCTTGGCCGCGAGCGATTCGGATTTCTCGATGCTGACCGTGCCGACGAGGACCGGCTG
The DNA here is from genome assembly GCA_036555425.1 of Alphaproteobacteria bacterium. Taxonomy (GTDB): domain Bacteria; phylum Pseudomonadota; class Alphaproteobacteria; order Bin65; family Bin65; genus SBBV01. The sequence continues at coordinate 4,908 of DATBLL010000072.1, forward strand.
GCCGCGCTTGTGGCAGTCCTCGATGAGCGCGATGACCGAGGTGTCGCGCTCGTCGCCGGTGCGATAGACCTCGTCCGAATGATCGACCCGGATCATGTCCCGGTTGGTCGGGATCTCGGCCACGTCGAGCTTGTAGATCTGCTGGAATTCCGCGGCCTCGGTCATCGCCGTGCCGGTCATGCCGGCGAGCTTCGGGTAGAGGCGGAAGTAGTTCTGGAATGTGATCGAGGCGAGCGTCTGGTTTTCGGCCTGGATTTGCACGGCTTCCTTGGCCTCGAGCGCCTGGTGGAGGCCGTCGGAATAGCGCCGTCCCTCCATCATGCGGCCGGTGAACTCGTCGACGATCATCACCTGGCCGTTGCGGATCATGTAGTCGACGTCGCGCGTGAAGAGCTTGTGCGCGCGCAAGGCCTGATTCACGTGGTGGACGACGGGGACGTGGTTGATGTCGTAGAGGCTGCCCTCCTTGACGATGCCGGCCTCGCGCAGCAGATCCTCGACCACCTGCTGCCCGGCCTCGGAGAGTGCCACCGTCCGGCTCTTCTCGTCCTTGTCGTAGTGCTCGGGCTTGAGCTTCGGGATGATCTTGTCGACCGCTTTGTAGAGCTCGGAGCTGTCCTCGGCCGGGCCCGAGATGATGAGCGGCGTCCGCGCCTCGTCGACGAGGATCGAATCGACCTCGTCCACGATCGCGTAGTTGAACGGCCGGTGGCACATCTCCGCGATCGCGTATTTCATGTTGTCGCGGAGATAGTCGAAGCCGAGCTCGTTGTTGGTGCCGTAGGTCACGTCGCAGGCATAGGCCTCGCGGCGCTGATCGTCGGTGAGCTCGTGCACGATGCAGCCGACCGAAAGCCCCAGGAACTTGTAGACCCGGCCCATCCATTCCGAGTCGCGCCGGGCGAGGTAGTCGTTGACCGTGACGACGTGGACGCCCTTGCCCTCGAGCGCGTTCAAATAGACCGGCAAGGTCGCGACCAGCGTCTTGCCTTCGCCGGTCTTCATCTCCGAGATCATGCCGCGATGGAGGACGACGCCGCCCATGAGCTGGACGTCGTAGTGCCGCTCGCCGAGCACGCGCTTGGCCGCCTCGCGCACGCTGGCGAAGGCGTCGGGCAGGATGTCGTCGAGATCCTCGCCCTCGGCCAGGCGCTTCTTGAGCCACTCGGTGCGCGCGCGCAGCTTCTCGTCGGTGAGGGGAGCGACGTCCTTTTCCAGCGCGTTGATCTCGTCGGCGATGGGTCGCAGCGTCTTCAGAAAGCGCTCATTGGCCGAGCCAAAGAAAATGCGGGCAATGCGGCCGATCATGCGGAATCCTCGGGAGATATAAGGAGAAAGGCGGGCGGCTCGGGGCCGGTGGCCGCGGCTCGTGGAGAGATAGGCGGTGGGGGGTGGGCTGTCAACGCGGCCGGCGCCGGCGAGGGCCGCCGCCGGGGCGAAAATTGCGTGACATTTGCGGCGCTTGCGTGGCATCGGCCGTTGCGCGCGCCAACGGGCATGTGATCGCGCCCGGGCCTTCGCCGCCTTGTTTGCGCCCGCCCGATATGTCACATCCGGCGGCGCCGGCC
>DATBLL010000073.1:0-8750 GCA_036555425.1 Alphaproteobacteria bacterium
CAGCACAATGACCGACGCCTTGCCTTTCGCCATTCTGACCTCCTGAACCGCAAGGCCAGAATGCAGCGAATTTCTCGATCAGGACACTAGTTCTTCTGCTGCGCCTCGATCTGGATGTAGAGCGCGACCTCGTCGCTGACCGCGGGCACGCCGAATTTCATGCCCCAATCGCTGCGCTTGATCGTGCCGCGGATCGTGAAGCCGGCGGTCATGACGCCCTTGTAGGCCGGCACCGGATGCGGCGCCACCTTGTTGAACGTGACGTCGAACACAACAGGCTTGGTGACGCCGAGCAGCGTCACGTTGCCGTGGAGCTTCGCCGTCTTCTCGCCGGTCTTCTCGACCTTCGTGCTTTCGAAGGTCATGGAGGGGAATTCCTTGACGTTGAAGAAATCGGCGCTCCGGAGATGCTCGTTGCGGCCGCGCACGCCGCCCTGCGCCTGCACGCGGTGATCGTTGGTGTCGAGGCTCTCGGTCTTCACCTCGATCTTCACCCTGGTCTTCTCGGGCTCCTTGGGGTCGAACGAGAATTCGCCGCCCCACTCGCGGAACAGGCCGAAGACGTCGGTGTAGCCGATGTGGTTGGCCGAGAAGACGAACGAGCTGTGAAAGGGATCGACGCGGAACGTATCGGCCGCGGCGGGCGCCGCCGCGAGGGCGGCTAGCGCGGCGGCGGTGCAGAGCGTGCGGATTTTCATCGGAGTCCTCCATGAAGCCTTCGCGAGAATGTTGTGGGGGAACGGCGCCGGCCCGTCTCGCGCTCGGAACCGGCGCCGCCGTTCAATTCATGCGCCAGCCCAGCACGAACCAGGCGTAGGCGAGCGCCGCCGCGGGCGGCAGCGCCGCGAGGAGCCCGTAGACGAGCGGCTGGAGTAAACGCGCGGCGGCGCCCGTGCCAGCCGAGAGCGCGAGCTCGCGCACAATGAAATCGGCCGCGAAGGCCAGCGCCACGACGCCGATCAGCACGAGCTTGATCGGGGCATCGGCGGCGAATACCGCGGCGTAGGCGAGCGCGAGCCAGACGCCGCCCGCGCCGAACGCCCCGGTCGCGCCGTAGCCAAGCGCGCGGCCGGAGACAAGGTGGACGAGATAGCTCGCGAGCAGATAGCCGCCGGTGGCGGCCGCCAACGCCATGGCCAGGCTGCCGAAGGCGAGCGAGATGCCGAGCAGCGCGATGCCGCCGAGGCCGATCGCGGCGACGAGCACTTGGATTGCCGGAAACAGCGCGGCGCTGCTGGCTTCGTCCGTGTCGGAGCCGCGGGCCGATGCGGCCTGCCGCCAGTACACGATGATCGAAGCCAGGAACAGCACGGCAAGCGTCGCGACCAGCGCGCCGCCGGCGCCGGCCGCGATCTGCGGCTGGCGCAGCCAGTAGAGCGCGGCCGCCGGCAGCACGAAAGCGAAGAGATGCCCGCCCGCGCGCGCGAGCCCCGCGAGATCGAGCGCCAGGCCGAGCGCGAGGCTGGCGCCGGCGACGTAGAACGCTTTCTGACCGGTGGCCGCCGGCGGGAAGGCCGGGACGCCGTTGTGGATGAGGTAATAGGCGGCAAAGAATCCGGCGCCGATGCCGATCGCGGCGAGGCGGTGGCCCCAAACGGCGCCGCCGGCGAGCCGCGCGATGAGTGCCAGCACGAAGCCGATGACGAACGGCACCGCCGCCGTCTGACCCACCGGATCGCCCAGCAGGCTCTCGATGAATGCCATTGCCGCTTCGCCCCAGAATCAACGCGCGGCGGCCGCCCGGGTGGCTCGCCGGGCGGTTCTATATTCGGAAACGCGGGAGCGTCACAGCGCAGACGCAAGTCGCGCCGCTGACAATTGCGTGAGGCGCCGGCGCGTTCGCCGGTTACGCGGGCGAAACGGCGCTTCGCGCCGCGAGGCTCAAAGCGCCGTGCCGGCGAGGATCCCGGCCGCGGTCAGGGCCGCGATGCCGGCGAAGACGACGACGCCGAAGCCGGTGCGGCCGTGGCGCCAGATGCCCCAGCCGGCGAGCAGAATGCCGGCAAGCCCGAGCGGCAGCGGCAGGATGAAGGCGCCGGCGCCGAACACGCAGGCGATGGCGGCCAGCAGCTTCGCCTGAACCGGGTCGGTTCGCCGGGGCGCCGCCTTGCGCGCGCGGCTCGTCGCCCGCGATGGCTTCATCGTCCCGATACCTTTATCGGGCCTCGAGCGCCTGCTCGAGATCGGCGATGAGATCGCCCACGTGCTCGAGGCCGACCGAGAGCCGCAGCAGATCGGGCGGCGCCGGGCTGCCCGCGCCCTCGACGCTGGCGCGGTGCTCGACGAGGCTCTCGACGCCGCCGAGCGAGGTGGCGCGCTTCCAGATCTTGACCCGCGCCGCCGCCGCGATCGCCGCCGCTTCTCCGCCTCTGATCCGAACCGAAAGCATGCCACCGAAGCCGCCCTGCATCTGCGCCTTGGCGACGGCGTGGCCGGGATCGTCGGCGAGGCCGGGATAGAGGACGCGCTCGATCTTGGGGTGCTTGGCGAAATGCGCCGCGATCGCGAGCGCGCCGCGCGAGGCGGCATCGACGCGCGGATACAGCGTGCGCATGCCGCGCAACAGGAGCCACGCCTCGAACGGCCCGAGAATGCCGCCCAATTGCACGCGCAGCGATGACACGCGCGTCCAATAGTCGTCCTTCGCGCGCGTGATGAGCGCGCCAGCGACGACGTCGGAGTGGCCGTTCAGATACTTCGTCGCCGAATGCATGACGATGTCGGCGCCGAGCGCAAGCGGCCGCGTCAGCACCGGCGTCGCCACCGTCGAATCGACCGCGAGGCGCGCGCCGGCCGCGTGCGCGATCTCGGCCGCGGCGGCGATGTCGGTCACGGCCCAGGTGGGGTTGGCCGGCGTCTCGATCCAAACGAGCTTGGTGCGCCCCGGTTGCAACGCCGCGCGGAGCGCATCGAGGCGATCCATCTCGACGATGTCGACCGCGAGGCCCCAATGCTTGGCGAAGCCGAGCAGCCAGTTGCGCAGCGCCCAATACATCACCTTCGGCGCCACGACATGATCGCCGGGCGCCAGCGCCTGGAACAAAGCCGTCGCCGCCGCCATGCCCGAGGCGAAGACGAGGGCTTCGCTTCCGCCCTCGAGCGCCGCCAGCAGCGCCTCGGCATGGTCGTAGGTGGGATTGTCGTCGCGGCCGTAGATGCGCCCGCTGCGATACTGGTTGTCGGGGTCGCGGATGAAGGTCGTGGCGGTGTGGAGCGGCGGGACGATGCCCTTGCTCTCGGCGTCGACGAAGCCCATCGCCTGCGCGGCGAGGGTTTGCGGCTGCGGCGTGTCGTTTTGGGCCATGGAAGCGAGTGTGGCGCGGCGCCGCGGCCGGAACAACCGCGATATTCGGCCCGCTTGCGCGATTGAGCTAGGTCAATGTGCCCATTGCGGCGCCGGGCTAGACAGCGCGCATGTACCGGATCCGCTTCCACGGCCGCGGCGGCCAGGGCATGAAGACGGCGAGCCGCGTGCTCGGGACCGCGCTCTTCCGCGCGGGCTTCACCGTGCAGGATGCGCCGCGCTACGGCGCCGAGCGCCGCGGCGCGCCGGTTTTCGCCTTCGTGCGCGCCGATCGTAATCCGATCGCCGAGCGCGGCAACATTCTCGACCCCGATCTCGTCGTGGTGGCCGACGACACGCTCGTGGCCGTGCCCGCCGCCGGCGTGCTGCAGGGGCTCGACGCGCACGCGCTGCTGCTGATCGACAGCGCCGAGCCTTCCGAAACCTGGCGCGCGCGCCTCAATCTCGCGGGGCCGATTCTGGCCTTGCCGCGGCCCGGCAGCGGCTCGGCCGAGGATTTCAAGTTCGTCGGCGCCGCTTGCGCCGGCGCCGCCGCGCGCCTTATCGGCGCGGTGCCGCGCGAAGCCCTCATGGACGCGGTGGCGGAAGAGTACGGCGCGTTCGGCCCGGCCCTCGCCGCGCGCAATCGCGAGATCGCGCTCGCCGCGTTCGACCGCATGGAGCGCAACGCCGGCAGCGTGCACGAGCGCGGCGCGGACACGACACCGCCGGCAAGGCCCGACTGGGTCGACGTGCCGCTCGACCGCGCCGACGTGGCCGCGCCCGCGATCCATGCGCCGCTCACCAGCGTCGAGGTGCGCACCGGCCTTTGGCGCTCGATGCGCCCCGTCATCGATTACGACCGCTGCCGCCAATGCTGGTGGGTGTGCAGCACGTTCTGCCCCGACAACGCCATCACCGTCTCCGACGGCAAGCCCGTCATCGACTACGACCACTGCAAGGGCTGCATGATCTGCGTCGCGCAATGCCCGCCGCACGCGATCGCGGCGGTGCCCGAGAGCGGCGCCGTGCCCAAAGCCGCGGCACCGGAGGCCGCATGACCGGCGCGCTCATGACCGGCAATGCCGCCGCCGCCTGGGGCGCGCGCCTCGCCGGCGCCGATTACGTCCCCGCCTTTCCGATCACGCCGCAGACCGAGATCATCGAGACGCTCGCCGGCTGGATCGGCGCCGGCGCCATGCCGGGCCGCATCACGATGCTGGAATCCGAGCACTCGATGATCGCGGCGGCGGGCGCCGCGGCCGCCACGGGCGTGCGCGTCTTCACCGCCACCTCGAGCCAGGGCCTGCTCTACGGCCTCGAAATGCTCTGGACCTGCGCGGGCTGGCGCACGCCGTTCGTGCTGGTCAACGTCTCGCGCGCGCTCGCCTCGCCGATCACGCTCGAGGCCGACCACAACGACGTGCTGGCGGCGCGCGATTCGGGCGCGCTCCAGATCCATTGCGCCACCTGCCAGGAGGTCGTCGACACGGTGCTGATGGCCTATCGCCTGGGCGAGCACGCGGCGGTGCGCCTGCCCGTCATCGTCAACATCGACGGCTTCCAGCTTTCGTTCACGCGCGAGCCGGTCGAGCTGCCCGAGGCGCGCGCGGCGGCCGACTTCGTCGGCCCGTTCCGGCCCGGCGCGCTGAAGTTCCGCGCCAGCCATCCGATCGCCCAGGCCGTCGCGGTCTTGGGCGGCAGCACCTACTCCTACTTCCGTTACGAGATGCAGCGCGCGGCCGAGGCCGCACTCTCGGCGCATATGGGCATCGCCGCCGAATTCACGCGGCGCTTCGGCCGCCACTACGGCGCGGTCGAGGCCTATCGCATGGACGACGCCGAATTCGCGTACGTCATGATCGGCTCGTTCGCGAGCAAGGCGCGCGACGCCGTCGACCGCCTGCGCGCCCAGGGCTGGCGCATCGGGCTCGTCCGCCCGCGCCTCTTCCGCCCGTTTCCGGCGGCGCGCATCCGCGAATTGCTCGGCCCGGTGAAGGCCGTGGCCGTGATCGACCAGAACATTTCGATCGGCGCCGGCGGCATTCTCGCCGGCGAGATCGCGGGCGCACTCTACGCTTCGCCGAGGCGGCCGCTGATCCTGAGCTATGTCGGCGGCCTGGGCGGGCGCGACATCGCGCCGGCCGAGCTCGACGCGATGGCCGCCGAGTTGAAGCGTGCCGCGGCCACCGGCATCGCGCCGAACCCGCGCCTCCTCTTCACCGGCGACGAGCTGCGCGAGGTGAGGAAGCTGCAGGCCATCGCCGCCGTCGAGCGGCAGGAATTGGAGGCGGCGCCATGACCGGGCAAAGCGCGATCGAAACGAAAATCGCGACCGAAACGCGGTTCGGGCGCATGAAGGACCTGCCGTCGACGCATCTGCTCGGCGCCGGCACCGCGATGTGCGGCGGCTGCGGCGGGCTCCAGGCCGTGAAGCAGGCCTACGACGTGCTCGGCGAGAAGACCGTGTTCGTCAACGCGGCCGGCTGCATGACGCTGCTCTCGACCTATCCGTTCACGCCGTTCCGCGGCTCGTGGCTCTACACCGCGATGGCCTCGGCGCCGGCCGGCGCGCAAGGCGTGCGCGACGCGCTCGACATTCTCGCGGCGAGCGGGCGCATGAAGCCCGAGGACGATCTCCAGGTCGTGGTGCTCGCGGGCGACGGCTCGGCCAACGGCATGGGCCTCTCCGCCGCATCGGCCGCGATGGACCGCGGACTCGATTTCATCTTCATCTGCTACGACAACGAGGGCTACGGCAACACCGGCCAGCAGACCTCGGCGGCGACGCCGCGCGGCGCCGCGACTCCGATCGATCCGCGCGGCGTCGCCGGCCACAAGAAGGACCTGTTCGCGATCTGGGCCGCGCACGACCCCGCCTATGTCGCGACCGTCTCGCCGTCGGAGCCGCTCGACCTCGCGCGCAAATTCGAGAAGGCGCGCACGATGAAGGGATCGCGGCTCATCATCACCTTGGCGCCCTGCCCGACCGGCTGGCTCTACGACCCCGAGCACTCGGTCGAGATCGGGCACTTGGCGGTCAAGACCGGCCTCTGGCCGTTGAAGGAATACGAGGCCGGCAAGACCGTGCACACCTTGAAGCCGCACCCGCGCGTGCCGGTCGAGGAGTATCTGAAGCTCCAGGGCCGCTACCGGCACCTGTTCGAGCCCGCGCGCGACGAGGCCGCGCTCGCCGAGATCCAGGCCGGCATCGACGCCTATTGGGCGAAGGTCGGCTGACGCGCCAGCCACGCCCGGCTCGACACCCTCCCCGCGTTCGATGTTCACTTTCGTCAACATTCGTCAACATCCGTAAACATCGGCGGCGCAATTCCGGAGCAAGTGTAAACATCGCCGAGGCGTTCGCGGCCCCGCGCCGCACCGGCCGCGGCCAATGACGATGAATGACGATAAATGACGATAAATGACGAGATTCGCGTTTAGATCGTCTTTCATCGTCATTTATCGTCTTTTCTCGTCATTTGGACGGGGTCGAACTCGTCTTTTGTCGTCATCGGCGCCATCGACCTCATCCTGTTCGGGTCGCTGGCGGCGCCCGACACTCGGCGACGCACGTACGACCGCTGTCGGCCTGATTTCGAGCCGCGCCCTTTTAGAACATAACGGGAACGTTGTCAAGGGCGCAGTTTTCCCGCGGAGAGCGCGGAGGGCGCGCGGCGTCAGACGCGCGCCAGGCCCGCGAGCGTCTCGCCGATGAGCGCGTTGGATTGGCGCAGGACCATCGCGCGCCAGACCGCGCTCGACGGGTAGAAGCGCTCGCGCACCTCGGCGCGGATGGCCTTGCCCTCGGGCGAGCTCATGTCGCCGTGATGGAAGAGCCAGTTCTCGGCGCGGATCGCGTCGATGCCGGTCTTGTCGGTGCCGGTGCGCAGCTCGACGAGGCCGAGCGTATAGCGCTTGCCCGGCACGATCTCCGGCACGGCATAGAAGAGATTGCCCGGGGTTTCCGATTGCGCGTTCTTGCCGTGCTTGGCCTTGTCCTCGGCGATCACGGTCGCGTGGCTGAACCAGTGGCGCGATTTCGCCTCGCCCGAAAGCCCGTCGCGGTCGTCGTCGACGAAATGATCGGCGAAACCGAACGGGCCGCCGCCGGTGTGATAGTCGATGATCGCGATCCGCTCGGCGCGCGCGGCATGCTCGGCCACGGCGGCGCGGAAGATGCGGTTCGACCACACCGGCTCGATGCCGCCGTAGAACGTGCCCTTGGGGTTCACGTATTGCCCGCCATGCATCGCCTTCGACATCACGTCGTGCGTCTCGCGCCCCAAGAATTTAGCGATGGCGGCATTGTGCTTGGCGCGCGCGGCCGCGTCGCCCCAATCGACGGGATCGACATGCGCCGCGATCGCGTCGTAGTCGGGATTGGGCGGCCGCGGCTTCGCGTGATCGATGAAGTTGCGGTTGAGATCGACATTGTCCTCGTTGGTCCGCCGCCCCCAGGCGAAGCCGAACGGGTTGATCGCGTGGATGAAGAGCACGGCGGTGTCGTCGCCGATTTGGCGGTCAAAGCAGCCCCGCGCCAGCCAGCCCGTGTGGCAGCCCGAGCCCGAATAACCCTCGATGCCGTGCGTGCCCGAGACGAGGATGAGCAGCTTCCTCGCGTCCGCCGGGCCGATGCGTGCGATATCGGTGTAGAGTGCCTCGTCCGCCGGCCCGCGCCGTGGATTCTCGTGCGCGGCGAGATGCGCGCCGCCGGCGGAGGAGAGTGCGGTGAGCAAATTGGTGCGGGCTGTCGCGTAGTTGGCGGCAAACGAATCGAGCTGGATCATCGCCTAGCTCTGCAAACTAGAGGCGCACGTACTGTTCATCCAGCAGTGGGTCGATTGAGGCCATGCCAATATCCTTCAAGCCCAATTGTGCAGCGTGTTGCTCAATGTCTGACCTACTTTGGCTTGCACGCACAAGCCTTCCACTTTGGTCGAAGAGAGCGTGGTATAAGAAGCGTCCAGGATTGTCGGGGTCAATGCTTCCGAGCAACTTTACAGGGACCGACCAATTGGCAAAATACGTCGCGGCGGCCCCTCCCTCACCTTTGAAACCCGTACTGACGAGACCGACCACGTGGCCGGCGTCGTTGAAAACTGGGCCCCCACTCATTCCCCCCGGCCAATCCGCATTAACGCGAATGAGCGGCCACGGTCGTGACCGAGAACCGCATGCCGCTTCTATCTCGGTAATCTCGGCAAAGGAGCCATAGAGATACTGCGAAATCGGCCGAGTTGGATCGTCGTCCTGCTCGGCGCGATTGAGGATAGGGTCAGCGCCGTTGAGCTCCGGAGTAAGATCCAAGTTGGGAAATCCGATTGCTAGTGTCCTGATTCGGAAGTTCGCAGCATCGTCGGAGCGAGGGCTTCGAGAGTGCGAAGGCAGAATCGGTTGACGGCGGCGAGGATGTCATCGGCTGACTTGGTCCAGCGGAAGGGCTTTGGCTCGGCATTGTGGGCGT
>DATBLL010000074.1:0-2481 GCA_036555425.1 Alphaproteobacteria bacterium
TCGCCGGTGTAGAGCCAGCCGTCGCGGAAGGTCCTGGCGCTTTCCTCGGGCCGGTTGCGGTAGGCCTTGATGAACTGCGGGCCCTTGACGCGGATCTCGCCGACCTCGCCCGCCGGCAGCACCCTGGTCCCGGTCTCGAGATCGACGATCTCCACTTCGGTGTCGGGCGGCACCGCGCCGACCGAGCGCACCTTCTTCTTGCCGTGCATCGGCATCTGCGCGATGGGCGCACCCTCGGACATGCCGATGCCCTCGAGGATGACGCTGCCGGTTTCGTCGTGCCAGGCGCGCAGCAGTTCTTCGGAGCAGGGCGCGCCGCCCGACATGCACCAGCGGATGCTGGAGAAATCGGTCTTGCGATAATTCTCGTGCGCGCGGAGACCGACATACATGGTGGGCGGTCCGCCGGCGAAGACCGTGATGCGGTGCCGCTCGAAGGCGGCGAGCACCTCGCCCGGCTTGTAGGCCGGCAAGAGATACATCGAAGCGCCGATGAACACCGGATAGACGAGCGTGAAGCAGAAGCCCCAGATGTGGAACAGCGGCGCCACGTTGAGCACGCGCTCGGCGCCGAATTCGAGCGGCCACAGCGCGCCGACGGCGTAGGCATAGGCCATGATCGTCGCGTGCGTGTGCGCGGCACCCTTGGGCAGACCTGTTGTGCCGCCGGTGAAGAACATGACCGAGGCGTCCTCGGCGCGCGGCAGCGGGAGCGCCGCCGGCGGCTCGCGGGTGAGCTTCTCGACGGCGCCGGGCGCCAGCACTTCGACATGGGCCACGCCGAGCTGCGCCGCGATCTCGCGGATGCGCGGCTGTTGCTGCGGATCGCAGCAAAGGATGTGCGGCCCGACATCCTTGATGAGCGGCAGCAGCTCGCTCGGCGTGTAGTTGGGGTTGACCGGCGCCGCGAGCGTGCCGGCGGCCATGGCGCCCATGAGGGCGATGCTCGCCTCCATGCCGTTGCCCATGACGACGGCCACCGCCTTGCCGCGCGCGCCGAGCGCCTCGAAGTGCCGCGCCATCGCGGCCACGGCCGCGCGGTATTCGCGATACGTTAGGGTGCGATCCTTGCCGTCGGGTCCGGGCACGACGAGCCCGGGCCGGTCGGGCAGCCGCGCGGCGGCATGGTCGAGCGCATGCAGAATGGAGGGAAAGCGCCGATAGCTCGGATCGAGTGTGTAGCGTCCGCCGGCAACCATGTGCGTCCCGGATGTTCTGGCGTCGGTCGTTCAGGCCCGGCCGGCCGCTGCGGCCCGCGCGCCGCGCCGCTGCAGGACACCCGAAAGTTCGATCGCCGCCGCCATTTCGGCCTCCTGGCGCGGGGCCATGAGATGCGCGCCCGCGACGCCGCGGATCGTCGCCAGCTCCTGGATCAGCTCGGCGCAGATCTTGCGGCCTTCGGATTTCTGGTCGGCGGCGCCGTCGAGGCGCTTGATGATCGGCTCGGGGATCGAGACGCCCCAGAGATTCTCGTGCATCCAGCGCGCCTGCTTGGCCGAGGCGAGCGGGCCGATGCCGACGAGGATGAACACCTGCTGCGGGATGCCGTGCTCCGCAAGCCGCGCGATGTAGCGCCGCAGCATCGCGAGGTCGAAGCAATACTGGGTCTGCACGAAATCGGCGCCGGCCGCGATCTTGCCGAGCAGCGAATCCGGCTTCCACTCCGGCTTCGGATCCATCGGCGCATCGGCGGCGCCGAGGAAAAGCCGCGGCGGCCCCGCGATCTCGCGGCCCGAATTGAGCTTGCCCTCGTCGCGCAATTTCTTGGCCAGCGCGATGAGCGCGGTCGAGGTCATGTCGTTCACCGGCTTCGCGTCGGGCTCCTCGCCGCGCTTAGGATCGTCGCCGGTGAGCGCGAGGATGTTGGGAACGCCGAGCGCCGCCGCGCCGAGAAGATCGCCCTGGAGCGCGATGCGGTTGCGGTCGCGCACCGTGAATTGCAGCACCGGCTCGATGCCGGCCTTGGCCAGCGCGCCGGCGACGACGAGGCTCGAGAGATGCGCCTTGGCGGTGGCGCCGTCGGTGACGTTGACCGCGTCGGCCACGCCGCGGAGCGGCCGGCAGCGCTCGACCAGCGGCGCCGGATCGGTCGTGGCCGTCGGCGAGGTCTCGGCGGTGACGGCGAAATGGCCGGCGCGGAGCGTGCGCTCGAGCTGGCCGGGCGATTTCGGTGCGGAGGTCGGCATCGGCGTCCAGGGTGGAAATTTCGAGCACCCTATAGAACGCCATTGCGCCGGGCAAAAGCGAAACAACATTCAGGCGCTGTGGGCCGCGGCCCCTCGGCGGCAAAAAAAAGAGGGGACGGGCCAGGGGCCCGTCCCCTTCAAGTGGCGGGGGTAAACTAGTGTCCTGATTCGGAAGTTCGCAGCATCGTCGGAGCGAGGGCTTCGAGAGTGCGAAGGCAGAATCGGTTGATGGCGGCGAGGATGTCATCGGCTGACTTGGTCCAGCGGAAGGGCTTTGGCTCGGCATTGTGGGCGT
>DATBLL010000076.1:0-13213 GCA_036555425.1 Alphaproteobacteria bacterium
GCTCGACCGGTTCGAGGCGGTGAATGCGCGTTTCGCCGAAGACGTCTCGCCCGATGAAATGGAGGCGCTGCTCGTCGAACAGGCCGAGCTGCAGGAGAAGATCGACGCCGCCAATGCCTGGGAGCTCGAGCGCACGGTCGAGATCGCGATGGACGCGCTGCGCTGCCCGCCGGCCGAGGCCGACGTGAAGACGCTCTCCGGCGGCGAGCGCCGGCGCGTGGCCCTCTGCCGCCTCCTGCTCTCCAAGCCCGACATGCTGCTGCTCGACGAGCCCACCAACCATCTCGATGCCGAATCGGTCGCCTGGCTCGAACGCTACTTGAAGGATTTCCCCGGCACCGTCGTCGCCATCACCCACGACCGCTATTTTCTCGACAACGTCGCGGGCTGGATCCTCGAGCTCGACCGCGGGCAGGGCATCCCGTGGGAGGGCAACTACTCCTCCTGGCTCGGGCAGAAGAAGACGCGGCTCGAGCAGGAAGGGAAGCAGGAAGCGGCGCGCCAGCGCACGCTCGACCACGAGCTCGAATGGATCAAGGCCTCGCCGCGCGCGCGCCAGACCAAGAGCAAGGCGCGCATCCAGGCCTACGAGGCGATGCTGGCCGAGCAGAGCGAGCGCCCGCCCGAGCAGATGCAGATCTGGATTCCGCCGGGCCCGCGCCTCGGCAGCAGCGTCATCGAGGCCAAGAACGTAAGGAAGGGCTACGGCAACAACCTGCTGATCGACGATCTCTCGTTCCTGATGCCGCCCGGCGCCATCGTCGGCGTCATCGGCCCCAACGGCGCCGGCAAGACGACCCTCTTCAAGATGATCTCCGGCATGGAGAAGCCCGATGCGGGGACGTTCAAGGTCGGCTCCACCGTGAAACTCGGCTATGTCGAGCAGATGCGCGAATCGCTCGATCCCAACAGGACCGTGTGGGAAGAGCTTTCGGACGGCCTCGACGTGATCCAGATCGGCAAGAAGGAGATGCCGAGCCGCGCCTACGTCTCCAACTTCAACTTCAAGGGCACCGACCAGCAGAAGAAGGTGGGCGTGCTCTCGGGCGGCGAGCGCAACCGCGTCAATCTGGCCAAGGTGCTGAGGTCGGGCGCCAACCTCTTGCTGCTCGACGAGCCCACCAACGACCTCGACGTCGACACGATGCGGGCGCTCGAGGAGGCGCTGCTCGAATTCGCGGGCTCGGCGATCGTGATCAGCCACGACCGCTGGTTCCTCGACCGCATCTGCACGCACATGCTGGCGTTCGAGGGCGAAAGCCGTGTCGCGTGGTTCGAGGGCAACTACCAGGATTACGAAGCCGACCGCCACCGCCGCCTCGGCGCCGAGGCCGACCAGCCGCACCGCATCAAGTACAAGCCGCTGGTCAGGGCGTAGCAGAACGTCGCCAATTCTTCTTCCGCTCCCTTGAGGGGGGCTGTCCAGCGCGTTCTTGCGCGCTGGACCGAGGGGGCGAGGCGCCGAGGCGCTGGAGAGAACGACCCCCACCCGTCGGCGCATCCCGCGCTTCGCGCGGTCCGCGCCGCCGACCGCCCCCGCAAGGGGGTGGCGGGACGATGAATCGAACCATGCCGCAATGTGGGTCGATCGAATCTGCTATTCATGACGGCGGGGGGCGCAAATCGGCTATAACCGGCCCGCGGGTCGGGCCAGCGGGCAGGCGTCATGATCAAGCCGTGGATCTTCGAGTTCTTCTTCGCGCCCGGCGAGCATGGCAGACCGCAGGAGGTTTCGCCCGAGACCGCGACCGCGCATTTCCAGAAGTATCTCAGCCTCTGGGAGCGCGCCGAGCCGCTCGGCTTCGAGGGCATCTTCTTCAGCGAGCATCATTTCGGGCGCGGCTACAGCCCCTCGCCCAACCTGATCATCGCCCACATGGCGACGCGCACGAAGCGCCTCCGGCTCGGCACCTTGGGCATGGTTCTGCCCTATTACGATCCGTGGCGCGTGGTCGAGGAGATCGGCATGCTCGATCACCTGACCGGCGGCCGGCTCGAGATCGGAACCGCGGCTGGCATTCCCAACGAACTCAGGCTCGTCGGCCTCAGTTATGAAGAGGCCCGGCGGCGCTTCGACGAGGCGCTCGAGGTCCTCGACGCCGCGCTCAAGAGCCCCGTCGTTTCGCATCACGGCCGGTTCTGGAAGTTCGACAATCTCCGCATTGTGCCGCGGCCGTTGCAGCAGCCGGCGCCGCCCAAATGGACCACGGTCTTGAGCACGGCGTCCGCGCGGAAATCCGCCCGGCGCGGCTCCAAGATCTGCACGAGCTTCCAATCGAGGGAGCGGGTGAAGGACATCTTCGACGCCTATCGCGACGAGGCGGATCGGCTCGGCGCGCCGGCGGGTCCGGAGCAGCTCGCGATACGCCGCATCGTCTCGATAGCGGAATCGGAAGCCGCGGCGCAGGCGGCAACGCGGGCGGCGATCGAGCAGATGAAAACCGGCGTCGCCATCGATCCGCGCGCAGCCATGAAGACCGCGCTGCTCGACGTCCCCAATCCTGCGGCCGGCTTCATCGTGGACGACGACGAGTTCATCACCGGAACGCCGAGCCAGGTCGTGGAGCAGATCGTCGCGCAGTGCCGCTTCGTCGGCGCCGGGCATTTCGTGGCGATGATGAGCAGCCGCGACGGTCTCGAGCGCGCCTGGGAGCTTTTCGGCGAGCAAGTGAATCCGAAATTGCGCAAGGCGGCCCTCGGCCAGGCCGCCGCGCCCGTGTCGGCACATTCCTAGAGGTGCCCGGCCGCTCACCCGGTCAAGGCCGAGGGGCGGGCCGGGGACACGCCCCCAAATCGTCGGCCGCTTCCGTTCTGCGGGCGCGTCGGAGCCAAGCCCGTTCAGATGGAATCGCAGGCGCTGTGGCGAAGCCTCGCTCGCGTCCATCCTTCGAGGCCCGCCCGAAGACGGACGGGCCTCGAATGATGGACGCGAGCACGTTGCTGCCACAAACCAGCGTCCAGCCAAACGAACTCCGCGCTAGCCGCCCTGGTCCGCCGCTGCGATCTTTTCCTTGAGCTTCGCGGTCAAGCCTTCGAGCGTTCCGCCCTTCTCCTTCAGCCAATCGGCGAAGGCGCGCTTCTCGGTCAGCGCCATGCTGATCTTGTCAATGACGACATCGCTGACCCGCAGCTTCCCGCTCACGGGATGCAGCCGCCAGCGCATCTCGATCTCGCGCGGATCGCGCGGATCGGGCGGCACGAGATTGCTGATGACGATGATATCCGTTCCCTGGGTCTCGGCCTTGTCGACGCGCAGGCGCTCGCCCTTGTACCGCGCGAGCTGCGCCGCATAGGCCTTCACGACATAGGTTTCGAAGGTCGCGAGATACTCCTGCTTCACGGCCGGCGAGGCCGCCGCGAACGCGCGCCCCGCCGCCCAGGCCGCGATGCCGGCGTTGTCGAAATTGCGCTGGTACATAGCGCGGAAGCGCGCCTCGCGCGCCGCCTTGTCGGCGCCAGCGCGGAGCGTCGCCAGGACCGCCTCGGCCATCGAGCTGACGACGCTGCGCGCGTCGGTTTGCGGATCGGCGGCGCGCGAAGGCAGTGCCGCGGCGAGAGCGCCGGCGGCGAGCAGCGCGGCAAAGCCCGCGCGCTTCGCCTCGTTTCGCAGGGTAACGAACATGTGACGCAATCACGCGCTAGGGAATGAGCGGCGCCTCGGAAGGCCCCGAATAAACGCGCTTGCGGCGGCGGAAGTTCCCGCCGCCGCCGTCGCAGCGTCGCAGTGGAAACGCCTGGGCCGAGCGGAGCGGAGGCCGGTGCGCCGGTCAGCGCTTGTCGAGATCCGCGATCTTCTCGCGGATGGCGGCGATGAGGCCCTCGGGCTTGCCGCCGCGCTGCTGCAGCACGGCCGCGAATTCGCGCCGCTGCGTCTGCGCCATGCTGATGTTCTCGATCAGCACGTCGCGCACCTTCATCTTGCCGTCGGTGGGGCGGAGCCGCCACTTGATGTCGACGATGCGCCCGCTCTTGGGGTCGACGATGCGGCTCTCGATCGTGGCGCCGGGGCCGTCGGCCTCGCCCTTGGTCACTTCGAGCTTCTCTCCGGAATAGCTCGAGAGCTGCGCGGCGTAGACCTTGGCGATGTAGGTCTCGAACACCGCGAGATACTCCTGGCGCGCCGCCGGCGAGGCGCTCTTCCAGGGCGGGCCCATCACCGAGGCGGCGATGATCGCGTGGTCGAAATTGGCGCGATAGATCTGGCGGAAGCGCTCCTCGCGCTGCGCCTTGGGAAGACCCTTGTTGGCGAGGATGGCGACGACGGTATCGCCCATCGAGCGGATGAGCAGGGTGCCGTCGCTGACGGCGTCGGCGCGCGCGGGTGCGGCGAGCGCCAGCACGGCCGCGAACGCCGCGGCGAGGGAGAGGGGGCGGAGCTGCGATTTCAACATCGGGGTCGTCCTGCGGGAAACCAAAGGAGCCGGCCAGGGCGACCCGGCCGGCGAGAGGGTTTGTCACAGGCGGCCCGCCAATGCCAGGCACGTTTTCGTGGCAAGAAGGGCCAAAACGCGACGGGCCGCGGTTATGGTGCCGCTACTTGCGGTCCAGCTCGGCGATCTTCTCGCGCAGCGCCGCGATGAGGCCGTCGACGGTGCCGCCGCGCTGCTGATACACGGCGGCGAATTCGCGCCGCTGGGTCTGCGACATGCTGATGTTCTCGATCAGCACGTCGCGCACCTTCATCTTGCCGTCGGTGGGGCGGAGCCGCCACTTGATCTCGATCGTGCGGTCGTTCTTGGGGTCGGTCACGCGGCTCAGCACGGCGACGCCGCCGCCGTCGTCCTCGGCGCCGATCACCGTGATACTCTCGCCCGAATAGGTCGAAAGCTGTCCGGTGTAGACCTTGACGATGTAGGTCTCGAACAGCTTCAGGTATTCGGCCCGCTGCGCCGGGGTGGCGCTGCGCCAGGGTCCGCCCATTACCCAGGCGCCGATCGTCGGCACGTCGAAATTCTGGGTGAGGATCTGGCGGAAGCGCGCCTCTTTGCCCGCCCGGTCGATGCTCTTGTTGGACAGGATGCTCACGACCTGGCTGGCCATGCGCTGGACCATCGCCTTGCCGTCGTCCCTGCTGTCGGCCCGCGCCGCAGGCGGCACGCAGATGGCCGCGCACAGCAGCAGCGCCGGAACGAACCGGCGCGAGACGAGCATCATGGAACCCTCCCCCTGCCGAAGGGCACGCGCGCCATCCCTCGGGACTATTCGTCCTCGCCGGGCAGCGGCGGCTTCTTGATCTTGCCGTTGGAAATCTCGGATTCGCGATTCTGGCGATAGAGGCTGCGCACCGCGGCGTAGAAATCGAGCGAGGTGCGGCGCAGTTCGTCCACCGGCTCGATCAGGCCGGCGCGCTCGTCGATCTTGTCGACGACGCCGGCGACGATCTCGAGATAGGCGCCCCCGGCCGGCAGCACGTAGCTGATGGGATTCGAGAACGCGTCGACCACCTTGCCCGCGGTGTCGCGCACGTTGGAGGGGCCGAGGAACGGCAGCATGAGATAGGGGCCTTCCTTGAGGCCCCACACCGCGAGCGTCTGCCCGAAATCCTCCTTGTGCTTCTTCAGGCCGTAGCCTCCGGCCACGTCCCAGAAGCCGGCCATGCCGAACACCGTGTTCACCCAGAACCGCGTCGCGGTTTCGGCGGCGCGGCCCGATTCGCCCTGCAGCACGTCGTTGATGAACGTCACCGGCGAGCTGAAATTGTCGTAGAAGTCGCGGAAGCGGTCGCGCACGAATTTCGGCACGTTGTCCCGGTAGTAGATGGCGACCGGCTTGGCGATGTTGTCGTCGATGAAGAGGTTGAACGCGAACATGCGCCGGTTGAACGGCTCGATCGGATCGTTGGTGCGATCGAACTCGGCGCGCGCCGCTGAATCTGTGGGCGGCGTGGCGCACGCCGCCACGGATACGAGAAACATCGCCAGCGCTGCGACGCGCAGCGCCTTGCCATGCGTTCTCGTCATGACGCCACCCTCTCCCCCAAATATACCGCGGCGGACAATCCGCCTTCGGCGCCTAGGGCTCGACGGAAATGCCCGGCCAGACGCAGCCCATGGTTATCATAGGGCACACACTTTGGCGAGGCCCCGGCGCCGCGGTTATCCATAATTGTATGTCGTCTCGCAAATGAAAACAGCGCTTCTTGTGCTTGTGTGGACCGTGCTGCTGCTGGCGGCGGGCGGCGTGGCACTTCACCTCTGGCTCGAACTCGACGACGTGAGCCTCGGCCTGCACGGCTGGCTCGCGCTCGGCCTCGGCGTCGGCCTGTCGCTCATCCTCGGCGTCGGGCTGATGGCGCTGGTGTTCCACAGCGCGCGGCGCGGCTATGACGACGCGGGCGGTGCGCCCGGCGGCGGCGCAGCCGGGGGCGCGCCGGAGTCCGGCGAGGGCAAGGACGAAGCGGGGCCGCGTGATCGCGCGCGCGGCCGTGACGAGGCCCAGCGGTAAATGGGCTCGCAGAGCGGCGTCAGGAAGACCGGGATTTGGCCGAGCGCCAGATAGAGGACGATGTCGAAATCGGCGGCGGCGCCGAGGGCCGCGAGCAGCAATCCCATGTTGCGGTTGCCCGAGAGCAGCGCCACGGCGAGCGCCTGCTTGCGCAGCATCCAGGCGAAAGCCGCAAAGCCCGCGAGCTGCAATCCGGCATTGGCGGCGAATGCCGCGGCGAGCGTCGCGGCCACATAGCCCGGCCGCGTCAGCGCCGCCCTGCCCACGCCGTCCATGATCGCCACGGCGAAGACGAGAAGGCCCACGACCGCGATGCCGTCGAGGAGATTCTTCTGCCGCTCGATCGCCGCCCGCGAGGCCACGGCGTGGATCGCGAGGGCCAGCAGCAGCGAGCCGCCGGTGATCGCGCCCAGGCGCGCCATGAAGCTCAGCACGTCGATGTCGAGCTTCAGGCCGAGCAGCAGCAGCGCTAGCGGCGGCAGCGTCAGCGGCACGACGAACATCGCGGTGAAGACGACGACCGTCGCCAGCGCGGCGTCGAGGCCGACCATGAAGCAGAACGCGATGGCGCTCATGATCGGCGGGCAGGCGGCCGAGAGCACCATCGCCGTGCCGAGCTTCGGCGCCGGGTCGAGCAGCGACACCACACCGGTCATCAGTACCGGCGACACGAGCAGCGCCCACGCCGCCACCGCGCCCGCCGCGGCTGGCCGGCGCACGAGCGCCAGGACCTGCCGCCCCTCGAGCCGCACCAGCGCCACCACCAGCAGCAGCACGATCGAGGGAACGAGCAGCGGCGCCGCCGCCGCGGCCAAGGGCGGCAGAACGATCCCGATCAAGATGCCGCCCGCCAGCATCGCGCCGGCATGGCGGCCCAAGAAGGCAAGGGCGCGGAGCATCGCGGGTTCGTTTAACACTTCCCCTCTCCCGCTTGGGAGAGGGGGCAGGGGGTGAGGGGGCGACGGATTTCTCCCGCGCGCTGCCGACGCGCCGCTCGTCTGGCGCGTCCGAATCCGCCATAGCCGCGGAGATCGTTGCGCGCATCGGCACGTTTGCGCCCGCAAATCCGTCGCCCCCTCATCCCCAACCCCTTCCTCCCGAAAGGGGAAGGGGCTTTTGCTGCGTGCCACTCGAACGCTAGTTTGCGGCACGCAAATCGAAACAAGGGGATCGCCTCGTGCCCGCATTCGCTCCCGGCCAGCCGCTCGTCGTCCACCGCGAGCCGGTCCGGCCGGAATGGATCGACTACAACGGCCACATGAACGTGGCCTACTACGTGCTCGCCTTCGACCACGCCACCGACGCGCTGTTCGATCTGCTCGGCATCGACGCGGCCTACCGCAAGCGCACCGGCTTCTCGACCTTCGCGCTCGAAAGCCACATCGTCTACAAGCGCGAAGTGGCGGCCGGCGATCCCTTGCGCTTCGAGGTCCAACTCCTCGATTTCGACGGCCGCTTCTTCCACTACATGAACAAGATGTACCACGACCGCGAGAACTGGTGCGCCGCCACCTGCGAGTGGATCAGCTGCGGCGTCGATCTTGCGACGCGCAAGCCCGCGCCGATGCCGCCCGAGGTCGCCGCGACGTTCCAGGCGCTCTGGACCGCGCAACGCGGCATGCCGCGTCCGCCCGAGGCCGGCCGCGTCATCGGCATCAAGCGCAAGGCGGGCGCGGGCCACCAAGCCGCCTGAACGCCGCGCCGGCGCCTGCGCCCCGGCGCTGTCAAGTGCGATTCGCAACACTCGCGGCCCGCCCGGGCGTGCTAGCCTCCCGTCCTCAGCCGGAGGTTGCGATGAGCGATTTCGAGAACCGGGATTCGAAGCGCGGCTTCTCCGTCAAGCTCTGGCGCGGCGAGCGGATGTGCCTGCTCGGCTTCGACGTTCTCGCCCCCGAAGACGACCTCGTGGGTTTCGCCATCGAGGTGAAGGCGCCCGGCGCGGCCGATTTCGCGCAGCTCCCCAATCGCCTGGCCTTCTCCTACGACAAGCCCGCCACCGCGGCCGTCGACGGCGCGCGCAAATTTCCCTCGAAGGAAGCGCCGTTCCAGAAATTCCGCTGGATCGATTTTCCCTTCGAGCCCAAGAAGGGCACCTACACCTATCGCGCGACGAAGATGCACATGCCGCGCGACGGCGTGCTCAAGGCGGGGACGCAGCTCGAGCTCGGCGTCTCGCTCGACCCCGTGACCTACGACGGGTTCGTCGACGTCGGCTTCACCCGCAATTTCGCGTCGTCGCAGGCGTTTCGCGAGCGCTACAAGCAATTCATGCCGAAGCCCAAGATCATCCCGGCCACGGCCGACGCGGGCCTCGAATTCGCGAAGGTGGCGGATTCCGACGTCTACGACTGGCTCGGCTTCGAGGCCTACGACCTCGTCTTCGACTTCCTCGACCGCGCGCTCGCCGATCCCTCGATCGAGCTCGACGTCTTCGCCTACGATCTCAACGAGCGCGACATCGTCGATCGCCTGACGCGATTGGGGCCGCGGCTGCGCGCGATCGTCGACGATTCGACCAGCAAGGACAAGAAGGGCAAGGTCACTGGGCACGGGACCGCGGAAAGCGCCGAGTCGCGCGCGAGCGAGATGCTCGCTGCGTCCGCGGGCCAGGACCGCGTGAAGCGGCTGCATTTCCAGGGCCTGCAGCACCACAAGGTGTTCATCGCCCGCCGCAACGGACAGCCCTTCGAGGTGCTGTGCGGATCGACCAACTTCACCTTTCGCGGCCTCTACATCCAAGCCAACAACGCGCTGGTGTTCCGCTCGCCGGAGGTGGCCGGCTTGTTCGGTCGCGTCTTCGAAGCCGCTTTTCGCGATGCCAAGGGTTTCAAGAACGATCCGACCGCGGCCAAGTGGCATGTCGTTTCGCTGCCCGGCCGGCCGGAGGTGCATTTATGCTTCTCGCCCCACGGCGGCGCTGGCCTCTCCCTCACGCCGGTGGCCGCCGCAGTCGAGCAGGCGACGTCGTCGGTGCTCTACTCGGTGGCGTTCCTCAATCAAATAAAGTCCGGGGCGACCAAGCAGGCCTTCGACCGGCTGATGACCAAGCCCGTGTTCAGCTACGGCATTTCGGACGAGGCGGGGCAGCTCGAGGTCAAGAAGCCCGACGGCTCGCGCGGGCTCGTGGATTTCGCCTTCTTGGGCAGGAACGCGCCCGAGCCCTTCAAGAGCGAATGGGAGGGCGGCAAGGGAATCAACATCCATCACAAGTTCGTGGTCGCCGATTTCAGCCTGCCGAGCGCCAAGGTGTTCACCGGCTCGTCCAATCTTTCGCCGAGCGGCGAGACCGGCAACGGCGATCATCTGATGATGATCGCAGACCGTAAGATCGCGATCGCCTATGCGATCGAGGCGGTCCGCATCTTCGATCATCTGCATTTCCGCGTGCACATGAGCGAAGCGGCCGAGGCCGGCAAGAAGGCCGGCGCGAAGCCCAAGGCCGGAACGCCCGCCGCCCCGGCGAGCGACAAGCTGACGCTGCGCAAGCCCAGGGCCATCAGCGGCAAGCCGGCCTGGTTCGAGCGCTATTACGTGGCCGGCTCGCAGATCGAAAAAGACCGGAAAGTATTCTCGGAATGACGGTGCGCTGCCGCCGGACGGGCTTTTGACGGCGGATGCGCCGGCGGCCGAGGGCTTCAAGCGCGCCTTCGCGCCGCGCCTACTGCTGGCCGCCGCCGCAGTCGGCGCCGTCGCGGGCGCGGGCGGAGTCGTCTTCCGGCTGCTGCTGAGCGCGATCCAATGGCTCGCCTTCGGCTCTGGCAGCGAGATGCTGGTCTCGGCGCTGGCTGGCGTGCCGGCCTGGCGTGTCGTGCTGGCGCCTGCCTTGGGCGGGCTTGCGGTCGGGCTGATCTACCGCTTCGTCATCCCCGGCCATTTCCCGCTCGGCCCGGCCGACGCGATCGCGGCGGCGTGGCGCGGCACGGCGCTGCCGCCGGCGCGCAGCCTCGCCGGCACGATGATCAACGCCGCGTCGCTTGGCGTGGGCGCCTCGGTCGGGCGCGAGGGGCCCATCGTCCTCTTGGGCGGCGCGCTCGGCTCCTGGATCGCGCGTGCCGCGCGGCCGGCGCCCGACGCGGCGCGGACACTGCTCGCCGCCGGCGTCGCCGCCTGCGTCGCGGCCTCGTTCAACGCCCCGGCGGCCGGCGCCATCTTCGCGCTCGAAGTCGTTCTGCTCGGTTATCGCCTGGTGCCGCTGCCGGCGCTCGCCGTCGCGTCCCTCGTCGGAACGCTCGTCGGCCGCGCCGGGTTCGGCGACGTGCCGATCTTTCCCGTTCCGTCCTACGCCGCCGGCTTGGCCGAGTTGCCCGCCTTCGCGCTGCTCGGCGTTGTCGGCGCGGCGCTCGCGCTGGCGATGATGCTCGGCATCTTCCTCGCGGCGGCGCTGTTCGGGCGGCTCCCGGGTCCGTGGTGGCTCAGGACCGGTTTCGCCGGGCTCTTCGTCGGCATCGTCGCCCTCTCTGTGCCCGAGGTTCTGAGCTACGGTCAGGAAGCGGCGCATGCATCGATGCTGGGCAGATATGAGCTGACGCTGCTGCTCGCGATCGTGGCGGCGAAGCTCGCCGCGACTGCGATCTCGCTCGGTGGCGGCTTCGGCGGCGGCGTGTTCAGCCCGTCGCTGGTGCTGGGGGCGGCACTTGGCGGCGCCTTCGGCCACGCGCTGGCGCTCGTCTTCCCCGGGGCCGTGGCATCGCCCGGCGCCTACGCCGTGATCGGCGCCGCCGCCGTCTCGGCGCCGGTGCTGGGCGCGCCGGTCTCGACCGTTCTCATCCTCCTCGAGATGACCGAAGCCTGGCGCTTGGCACCTGGCATGGCCATCGCGGCGCTGGTCGCGACCGCAATCTGCCGCCCGCTGATCGGCCGCTCCTTCTTCACCTGGCAGCTCAAGCGGCGGGGCGTGACGCCGACGTCGGTTCGCTGACCCTCCGAATTGCTTGGGTCGAGAGCCCCCTCAGTCCGGTCCTTCGCACCGGACTGAGGGAGACTCGCCAGCGACGGCGGTTATTTCCTCTCCTCCGCGCCCATCTTGAAGAACGCGCTGCGGCCCACGGCCTGCACCTTCTGCTCGAGGGTGGCGCCATCGCGCTTCAAGGTGAGTGCGATTTCGGGCGCGTCGGCGCCGGCAGCCCAGAGCTTCCGGTAGAGATCGGCCTGGCCGGCCACGGCTTGGCCTTGGACCTTCACGATCACGTCGCCGCGGCGGAGGCCGGCGCGCGAAGCGGGGCTGTCGGGCTGCACGCCGCCGATCGCGACCTGGCCGTTCTCGTCCTCGCTGCTCCAGATGCCGAGCCAGACGCGCTCCTTGCCGCTGCGTTTGCCGAGCGCGAGCAGGTCGCCGAGCACGGGCGGCAAGAGGTCGATCGGGATGAACATGTTGCCGGGCAGGGAGACGTTCTCGCCCGCCGCATTGCGCACCGCGAGCGAGCCGATCCCGAGCAGGCGCCCGTCGGGCGTCAAGAGCGGGGCGCCGCCGAACGAGGGGTATTGCGGCGTGGTGAAGATCGCGTCGGGCAAGAGGTATTCCCAATAGCCGGCGAACTCGCGCCGCGCCACGACGGTCGCCGGCGTCACGTCGATATCGGCGATGCGGCTGGCGACATAGACGGCGTCGCCGTGCTTCAGATCCTTGGCGCTGGCGAGCTCGACCGCGCGCACGCGCTCGGCGAACTTGGCGCGCAGCAGGCCGAAGCCGGTGTCGTAGTCGTAGGCGACGATCTTGGCCTCGACCTCGTCGCCCGAGGCCGTCGTGACGACGACGCGCGATGCCTCGAGGATGAGGTAGCCGACCGTGAGCACGAGGCCGTCCGAGCCGATGACGACGCCGCTGCCCTGGCGCTCGGTGCCGAGCGAGCGCGCCGAGCGCGCCTCGGGCGGGATCTGCGCGGCGATGCCGACGACCGCGCGCGCCGCCGCCTGCATGCGGCTTTCGTCGGGCGGGCGCACTTGGCCCGCGGCCGGCCCGAACGCGGCGTGGAGCGCGGCCGCACCGATCAGCAAGCCCAGGAATGCGCGTTGGCGCGGCATGGCGGCAACTCCCCCAAAGGGCATGAGCGCGAGGGTGAATTTGGGCCGGCGCGCCGCAGCCGGCAAGGCGCCCCCGCGCTCGGCGGTCTTACCAGCAGCGCCGCCATTCGATGGCCGACAGGCTGTTGCGCGGCCAGTCGTCGCGGTGCCAGCGGAAGCGGTTGCGGCCGTCGAACACCGCCCACCAGACGATGGGGCCGCCATATTCATTGCGGCCCGGCTCGCCTTCGACGAACAGCAGCACGCGGTCGTTCGCGACATGCATCACGACGAAGCGCTCGCGCCGGGTCTTGCCGCCGCGGTGGAGCAGCAGCTCGACGTGGCGGCCATCGCCGCTGATGCGGTATTCGTCGGAATTGGCGCGGCAGTCGGCGGTGTCGCGCGCCGCCGGATCGCGCGCCTCCCAGCGCCCGGAGAGCGCATGTAGCGGATTGAACGAGGCCTCGCCCAGCGAGGCCAGAGCGGCCCAGAGCGGGACCGCTGCGCCGAGCGCCAGCGAGTGGAGTCGACCCTCGACACGCATCATGGCACCCCGTACCCCGCCTTGAGCGCCGGGCAAGTTTGGCGCCGCCGCGGTGGGCCGGCAAGCGAAAAGGGGTCAAATGTAGCTAGTGTCCTGATTCGGAAGTTCGCAGCATCGTCGGAGCGAGGGCTTCGAGAGTGCGAAGGCAGAATCGGTTGATGGCGGCGAGGATGTCATCGGCTGACTTGGTCCAGCGGAAGGGCTTTGGCTCGGCATTGTGGGCGT
>DATBLL010000037.1:0-6523 GCA_036555425.1 Alphaproteobacteria bacterium
AGGACAGCCCGACAGTGCCCTGTCGCCGACCCGCCGGGTCGAGCACGACACAGAGATCGCGCGTCCTGATCCTCGGTCCCCATCCTGGGGCGGCCCCAGCGCCGACCCCGTAGAGAAGCGTGAACCTTGCGGAACCTTCGCTCGTGGAGGATTGACCTCGCCTACCGCAATCAGAGAAGGGCACGGAGGACACGGAGGACACGGAGAAGAAAAAGGATTGCGCCGCCCTTGCGGCCCAAGGGCGGCGCAAAGGAGAGGCGGTAGCTCTTAGTTGTCTCTGCTGCGCGCCTTCGCGCGCTATCCACTCTCTTTTACTTCTCCGTGCCCTCTGTGTTTCAATCCCTTCCTTTTCCTTCTCCCCGGCTCCTGTTCACGTCCCTTTCGGCGCCAAGAGGGCGCGGGCGCGTTCCAGATCGGCGGGGGTGTCGACGCCGAAGGGGACGCTGTCGACCAGCGCCGCATCGATGCGCATGCCGGCTTCCAGCGCGCGAAGCTGCTCCAAGCGCTCGCGCTGCTCAAGCGGGCTCGGCGGGAGCGCCACGAAGCGTGCAAGCGCTGCGCGGCGGAACGCGTAGATGCCGATGTGGTGATAGAGCGGCCCGTCGCCGCTCGGCACCGGCGCGCGCGAAAAGTAGAGCGCGCGGGCGACGCGCGCTCCGGGCGCGAAGGCGGTGACGCATTTGACGACGCTCGGCTCGCGCCGCTCGTAGTCCTCGCGGCATTCGGCGACGAGCGTCGCGATATCGACCGCGGGATCGGCGAGCGGCGCCAGCACCGCCCGCACGTAAGCGGGATCGATCGCGGGCAGATCGCCCTGGAGGTTCACGACCAGATCGTGCCGGCCCTCCGGATCGGCCTTGCCGAGCGCCTCGAAGATGCGGTCGGTGCCCGAAGGATGATGCGCGCCGGTCAGGATCGCGCGGCCGCCGGCGCGCTCGACGGCGTCGGCGATCGCGCGCTCGCCCGCGGCCACGATCACCGGTCCCGCCTTGGCGGCGACGGCGCGGCGCCAGACATGCACGATCATCGGCACGCCGTGAATTTCGGCCAAAGGCTTGTCGGGCAGCCGCGTCGCGGCGAGGCGCGCGGGGATGATGACGATCGGATTCGGCGCCGCCAATTCGTACGTCCTTGCTGAAACGGCTCAGGATTTGCGACACTATGCCGCGCGAAGGCCTTGTTTCCGCGCGCGGCTTCGGAGATGACGCTGGGAGGCGCGGACCATATAACCTTCCGCGCTCACGGAAAACCGTCTTCCCCGGCGCGCCGCCTCGTGCGCGCGGCCGATTTGCGAGCTTCGAGAGACATCGATGGAATTCAACAAGATCGCCGGCGCCATCCTGGTCACCCTGCTGTCGATGATGGTGATCGCCAAGATCGGCAACACGCTGGTGCCGCCGTTCCATCCGCCGCACGAAAAGGAGGGCGCCGAGACGCCCGGCCCCAAGGAGCCCGAGACGAAAGAGCCGGAGAAGCCGGTGGCCGAGCTGCTCGCGGCCGCCGATCCCAAGGCCGGCGAGCGCCGGGCGCAGGCCTGTATCTCGTGCCACAGCTTCGAGAAGGGCGGCGCCAACAAGGTCGGCCCCAATCTCTGGGACGTCGTCGGCCGCAAGAAGGGCGGCCACGCGGGCTTCGCCTATTCCGACGGCTTGAAGAACGCCGGCGGCGAGTGGACCTTCGAGGACGTCTTCAAGTACCTCGCCAATCCCGGCGCGATGATTCCGGGCAGCAAGATGGCGTACCGCCTGCCCAACCCGCAGCAGCGCGCGGAAGTGCTGGCATACCTCCGCACGCTCAGCGATGCGCCGAAGCCGCTGCCCGCAGTCGAGAAGAAGAGCGAGACGCCGGCGCCCAAGCCCGAGGAGAAGAAGGCGGAGCCGGCGAAGCCCGACGAGAAGAAGCCCGAGCCGGCCAAGACGGAAGAAAAGAAGGCCGAGCCGCCCAAGCCCGCCGAGGCGCCGAAGCCCGCGACCCCGCCGGCCGAGGAGAAGAAGAACTGATGCCGCGCCGCCGGCCCCCCGCCATTTGGCGGCGCGGCCGGCCATGAGCGCGCTCGATCCCGCGCCGCTGCTTGCCTTCGCCAACGTCCTTGCCGATGCGAGCGGCAAGGTCATCCGGCCCTATTTCCGCTCCGGCATCGGCGTCGACATCAAGGGCGACGGCAGCCCGGTGACCAAGGCCGACCGCGAGGCCGAGGCGGTCATCCGCGCGCTCATCGCCCGGGAATTCCCCGATCACGGCCTCTACGGCGAAGAGCACGGGCGCTCCAATCCCGACGCCGTCTACGAATGGGTCATCGACCCCATCGACGGCACCAAGGCGTTCCTCTGCGGCGTGCCGCTGTTCGGCACCCTCATCGCGCTCTGCGCGAAGGGCCGGCCCATCCTCGGCATCCTCGATCAGCCGATCCAGAAAGAGCGCTGGATCGGCCTCAGGGGCCAGGGGACGCTGTTCAACGGCAAGCGCGTGCGCGCGAAGCCGCCGGTGCCGCTCAAGGGTGCCATCCTCACCTCGACGACGCCCGAAATGTTCACCGGGTGGAAGGCGCCGAAGCACGCGCGCCTCGCCGCCGCCTGTGCCTTCACGCGCTGGGGCGTCGATTGCTACGCCGTCGGCATGATCGCCAGCGGCAATGTCGATCTCATGGCCGATGCGCTGTTGAAGCCCTGGGATTTCCTGGCGCTCGTTCCCATCGTCGAGGAGGCGGGCGGCGTCGTGACCGATTGGATGGGCGCGCCGCTGACGACGAGCTCGGGCGAAACCTTCCTCGCCGCCGCCAATCCCGAGATCCACAAGGCGGCGCTGGCGTTGCTCGCGGCTTGAGCCGAGAATGCGGTCCCTTGTGAACTCGGTCACACCGCGTTCGCGGCGCCCGTGCTTCACAATGGTGGTGCCGCGGCGCCGAGCGCCTCTGCACTGAGGGACGCATGCCGTATCGATTTTCGCGCCGTCATCTTCTCGCCGGACTGGCCGGGACCGCCGCCGCGGCCTCCACCTGGCGGCCGGTCTTCGCCGAAGGCGCGGGGGAGACGACCAAAGGGCCCGGCATCGCGATGCACGGCGAGCCCAAGTACAAGCCGGGCTTCGCGCATTTCGACTACGTCAATCCCGCGGCGCCCAAGGGCGGTTCGCTCTACGACGGCATCGGTGCCGCCACCTTCGACAACCTCAACCCGTTCATCCTCAAGGGCACGGCGGTCGGCGGCATCGCCAGCTACGTCTTCGCCACGCTGATGCGCGCCGCCGACGACGAGCCGTTCAGCAACTATGCCTGGGTCGCCCAGGCAATCGAGACGCCCAATGACCGCGCCTGGGCGGCGTTCGAGATCGATCCGCGCGCGCGCTTCCACGACGGCTCGCCCCTCACCGCCGAGGACGTGATCTTCTCGTTCGAGACGCTGATGAGCGACAAGGCCCATCCCACCTATCGCCAATACTACAAGGATGTGGTGAAGGCCGAGCGGGCCGGGCCGATGACCGTGCGCTTCACGTTCAAGAGCGCCGGCAACAAGGAGCTGCCGCTCATCCTCTGCCAGTTCGCGATCTTCTCGAAGGCCTATTGGTCGAAGCGCGAATTCGACAAGGTGACGCTCGAGCCGCCGCTCGGCAGCGGGCCCTACAAGGTCGGCCAATTCGCGCCCGGCCGCTTCATCACCTTCGAGCGGGTCAAGGATTACTGGGCGGCCGATTTGCCCGCGTGCCGCGGCTACGACAATTTCGATGTCGTCCGCGTCGACTACTACCGCGACGAAACGGTGCAGCGTGAAGCATTCAAGGCCGGCGAATACGACTATCACGAGGAGCGCCAGGCGCTCGCCTGGGCGACGCAATACGAGATAGCGCCGGTGCGCCAGGGCCTCTTGATCAAGCGCCCGGTGCCCAATTCGCGCCCGCAGGGCATGCAGGCCTTCATCTTCAATACGCGGCGGCCGATCTTTGCGGATTGGCGCATGCGCCGCGCGTTGACGCTGACATTCGACTTCGAGTGGACCAACAAGAACATCTTCTACGGCCAATACGTGCGCACCAAGAGCTACTTCGCCAATTCCGAGCTGGCCTCGCGGGCCCTGCCCGAGGGCGAGGAGCTCAAGATTCTCGAAGGCTTCAAGGGCCGAGTCCCGGAGAGCGTGTTCAAGGAGCCCTACACGCTTCCCGTCTATGCCGGCGACGGCAATATTCGCGACGGATTGCGCCAGGCGCTCGCGCTCTTGAAGGAGGCGGGTTGGGAATTCAAGGACGGGCGCCTCATGAAGGGCGGCAGCGCGCTGCGGTTCCAGATCTTGCTCGCGTCGGAGGCCGACGAACGCTACACGCTGCCCTATGTGCAGAATCTGAAGCGCCTCGGCGCGATCGTCGACGTGCGCCTCGTCGATCCGACGCAGTACCAGAAGCGAGTCGAGAAATTCGATTTCGATATGATCAACGGCGGCTGGGGCCAGTCCGAATCGCCCGGCAACGAGCAGCGCGACATGTGGTCGGGCGCCGCCGCCGATCTCGAAGGCAGCCAGAACTACATCGGCAACAAGGACAAGGCGATCGACGAACTCGTCGACCTCGTCATCAACGCGCCCGACCGCGCGGCGCTGGTGGCGCGCACGCGGGCGCTCGACCGCGTGCTGCTGCACCATCATTTGGTCGTGCCGGCCTGGTATCTCGACAAGGACCGCATCCTCTATTGGAACAAGTTCGGCCTGCCCGAGCCGCACCGGCGCGGCACGTCCACGCGCTATTGGTGGTTCGATGCCGCCAAGGCAGCGCGCCTCAAAGGCCGCATCCGCAGCCAGCCCTGATCGCCCGGGGCGCAATCGCAACTTCTTGAAGAAACGGACATACTTTCGCCATGGCGCAACGATGGTCTACAGTCGTTCCGACCGGGCCCATGAGAACGCCATGCCCTCTCGCCGCCACGTGCTGATGCTTCTGGGCCGCAACGCCGCCGGGCTTGCGGCCGTCTCGGCGTTGGGGCCCGGCCTCGCGCGCGGAGAGACCGCCCCGCCGGAAATCTACAAGGGCCACGGCATGGCCATGCACGGCGCGCCCAAGTACAGCGCGGATTTCAAGCATTTCGACTACGTCAATCCTGGCGCGCCCCGCGGCGGCTCGATCTATCACGGCGCGGCCGGCTCGACCTTCGACAGCCTCAACCCCTTCGTCCTCAAGGGCTCGCCGGCCACCTTCGTCTCGACCTTCGTCTTCGACACGCTGATGAAATCGGCGGCCGACGAGCCGTTCACGATGTACGGCCTCCTCGCCAAGACGATCGAGACGCCCAAGGACCGCGCCTGGGTCGCCTTCGCGCTCGACGAGCGAGCGCGCTTTCACGACGGCTCGCCGATCACCGCCGCCGACGTCGTCTTCTCGTTCGAGACGCTCACGAGCGAGAAGGCCCATCCCGTCTACCGCCAATACTATCACGACGTGGTCAAGGCGGAGGCGGCGGCGCCGCGCGTGGTGAAATTCACGTTCCGCGCCGCCGGCAATCGCGAGCTGCCATTGATCGTAGGTCAGATGCCGGTGATCTCGAAGGCCTATTGGGCCAACCGTCAGTTCGATCAGGTGACGCTCGACCGTCCGCTCGGCAGCGGCCCCTACAAAATCGGCGACATGGCGCCCGGGCGCTACATCGTGTTCGAGCGGGTCAAGGACTACTGGGCCGCCGATCTGCCGGTGAACCGCGGCCACAGCAACTTCGACATCGTCCGCGTCGATTATTTCCGCGACGCCACCGTGGCGCGCGAGGCGTTCAAGGCCGGCGAGTTCGACTACCGCGCCGAGAACCAGGCGCTCGCCTGGGCGACGCAATACGACAACGACGCCGTACGCCAGGGCCTGCTCCTGAAGCGCGAGGTGCCCCATTCGCGGCCCGCCGGGATGCAGTGCTTCGTCATGAACACACGGCGCGGCCAGTTCAAGGATTGGCGCGTGCGCCGCGCGCTCGCACTGATGTTCGACTTCGAATGGACGAACAAGAACCTTTTCTACGGCCAGTACAAGCGCACGACGAGTTACTTCGCCAATTCCGAGATGGCGGCGACCGGACTGCCGGAGGGCGAGGAGCTCAAGATTCTCGAGCGCTTCAATGGCCGCGTGCCCGACAGCGTGTTCAAGGAGCCCTATACGCTCCCGGTCTACGCCGGCGACGGCAACATCCGCGAAGGCGCGCGCCAGGCGCTCGCGATCTTCAAGGATGCGGGCTGGACTTTCAAGGGCAGCGAACTCGCCGACAAGGCCGGCAAGCCGTTCCGCTTCGAGATCCTGACCGGCTCTCCCGCGTTCGAGCGCGTCTATCTCCCCTACATCGCCAATCTGAAGCGCATCGGCATCGGCGCCGAGCTGCGTCTGGTCGACCCCGTCCAGTACCAGAAGCGCGTCGAGAAGTTCGATTTCGACATGATCACGGACGGCTTCGGCCAGTCCGAGTCGCCGGGGAACGAGCAGCGGAGCTTCTGGTCCAGCACGGCCGCCGACACCGACGGAAGCAACAACACGATCGGCATCAAGGACAAGGCGATCGACGAACTCG
>DATBLL010000038.1:0-29197 GCA_036555425.1 Alphaproteobacteria bacterium
AGGACAGCCCGACAGTGCCCTGTCGCCGACCCGCCGGGTCGAGCACGACACAGAGATCGCGCGTCCTGATCCTCGGTCCCCATCCTGGGGCGGCCCCAGCGCCGACCCCGTAGAGAAGCGTGAACCTTGCGGAACCTTCGCCCCTGGAGGATTGACCTCGGACACCGCAATCAGAGAAGGACACGGAGGTCACGGAGAAAGAAATGATGCGGGCCAACGGCGCGCGATAAATTATTCTCCGTGTTCTCCGTGTCCTCCGTGGTCTAATTCTTGCGTTTTCACGCCTCCACGTCTCCAGTTCCCCTCTCTCAGCGGGCGCGCGACAGCCATGACCGAAGAATTGTTCCGCGGCGACGGCTATTTGAAATCCTGCTCGGCCAAGGTGGTCGAGGTGCGGCCCGAGGGGATCGTGCTTGACCGCACGGTCTTCTACTACGAGAGCGGCGGACAGCCGGGCGACAGCGGGCGGCTGAGCCGCGCCGACGGCACGGTGGTGGGCATCGCCGACACCAAGCGCGACAAGGCGAGCGGCGCCATCCTGCACGTCCCGCAGGCGGGCGCGCCCGCGCTCGCGGCCGGCGACACGGTGATGGCCGAGATCGACTGGGAGCGCCGACATCGCCACATGCGCATGCACACCTGTCTCCACCTGCTGTGCGCGGTCGTGCCGGGCCAGGTGACCGGCGGGCAGATCGCGGCCGACAAGGGCAGGCTCGACTTCGCGGTCGCCACCGGCGCGCTCGACAAGGCGCACATCGAGAGCGAGCTGAACCGCCTCATCCGCGAGGACCATCCGGTGACGCCGCGCTGGATCACCGATGACGAGCTCGCGGCGACGCCCGATCTCGTGCGCACCATGTCGGTGAAGCCGCCCTCCGGCGCGGGCAAGGTGCGCCTCCTCGACATCCCCGGGGTCGACCTCCAGCCCTGCGGCGGCACGCATGTGGCGCGCACCGGCGAGATCGGCGCGGTCGCCGTCGCCAAGATCGAGAACAAGGGCAAGCAGAACCGCCGCGTCGTGGTGCAATTCGCCTAACCCCTCGCCCTGGGGCGAGGGGGACTGCTAAATTTCCCCAATGGCCAACTCCGAACATCTCGAGCTGGCGCGGCAGGGGCGCGAGGCTTGGAACCGGTGGCGGCGGCGCAATCCCGACCTGCCGGCGGATTTCGCGCGGCTGGATTTCACGGCGCCCGGCAACGACAAGATTTCGTTCGCCGGCTTCGAGCTCGGGCCCAAGGCCGATTTCTCCCATTGCATCTTCGGCGGCGCCGACCACCGCGCGGTCGCGGCGCAGGACGTCAATCCTTACGCGCCCGAGATCGCGCACTACCTCACCGGCGGCGCCTGGTTCTACGGCGCGCGCTTCGGTCCCGGCGCCAATTTCGCGTCGTGCACGTTCAAGGGCGCCGCCGTGTTCCAACGGGCCGTGTTCGGGCGCGAAGCGAATTTCACCAGCGCCGCGTTCCTCGACGAAGCCAATTTTGTCGGCGCGCAGTTCGGCGCCGGCGCCAGCTTCGCCGAAGCCGCCTTCGCCAAGCTGATGCAGTTCGAGCGCGCGCGCTTCGCCGGCGCGGCGAGCTTCGCGGGCGGCGCCGGGGCGGCGGCGCCGGCCGACACGCTCCCCTACCTCACCTTCCGCCAGGCACGCTTCGCCGGCGCCGCGAGCTTCGCCCACCGCCGCTTTCTCGACCGCGCCGATTTCGCCTACGCCGCCTTCGACGTGCCGCCGAATTTCACCGGCGTCGCCGGCCGCGAGCGCGTCGATTTCCAGGGCACGCGCTTCCGTCTGCGCGAGGGCTTGATCCCGGGCTGGACGACGCGCGCGGGAACGGTCGCCGCCATCCGCGCTCTCCGCGGCATCGCGCGCGACGCCGACGCAAATCAAGCCGAGCACGATCTCCTCGTGCTCGAGCGGAAGGCCGAGCGCGGCACCGCCTGGAAGAACGCGCATGACGCGAGCTGGGCCGAGCCGCTGCGCAAGCTCGGCCTCTACGGCCGCGCGCTCGCGGCGACGGTGCTGCTGTTCTTCTACGGCCTCTTCTCGGATTGCGGACGCGGCGCCGTGCGACCGATCGTGTGGCTCGCGCTCGTCAACGCTGCGGCCTACCTCGCCTATCGCGCCTATGCCAAGCCCTCGACGACGGTGGTGGGCCGCGCCGCGCGCGGCACCTGGGGTTGGATCAAGTCGCAATTCGTGTCCACGCCGCCCTCGGCCACGACCTCGTCGCTGTCGGCGGACCAGCAGCGTTCGCTGTTCGAATTCTGGTGGTCGGGTGCCGTGCCCGGCTCGGTCACGCGCTCGGCCTACGAGAAATCGGTGCTCGCGCTGTTCGGCGCCGAGGGCGTGCCGCCGCCGGTGTATGTGCTGCAATTCGGCCAGACGGCGCTCAACCTGTTGCTCGTGCTGCTGCTGGCGCTCGCGGTGCGCAATCATTTCCGCGGGCATCTCTCAAGTTGAAGCATCGCCGGATGGCTTGCGCCGTAGGGGCGCGCCGCGCGCGCCCTCTCTCCGTGCCGAGATACCCGCGCGAAGGGGCGGGCGGAAACAGGGCGCGCGCCGCACGCCCCTACGCGTTAGACGCTTTTCCGCAACCTCTTTCCGCTCTACACATCGCGCATCCCGCGAGAAAGAGCCATGCCGCATTCCGCCGACGACCGCCGCACGCGCCGCTATAGCTGGAGCGATCCCAAGACCGCCGCCGCGGCGGCGCAAGAAATGAGCGGCAAGGACTATCTGACCGCCGTGATGAAGG
This sequence comes from Alphaproteobacteria bacterium, assembly GCA_036555425.1. Classification (GTDB taxonomy): domain Bacteria; phylum Pseudomonadota; class Alphaproteobacteria; order Bin65; family Bin65; genus SBBV01. Next base: position 2,755 of record DATBLL010000038.1, read on the forward strand.
GCGAGCTCCCCGCCGGCCCGATCATGGAGACGCTCGCGTTCCGCCTCGCCGAGGTGGGCGACGGGCGCTGCGTCTTCGTCTGCGAGCCGGCCGAGTTCGTCTACAACGCGATCGGCTCGGTGCATGGCGGAATCCCGGCCACGCTCATCGACAGCGCGGCAAGCTGCGCGGTCCATACGGTGCTTCCCGCCGGCACCGGCTACACCACGATCAATCTCTCGCTCGACATGATCAAGGGAATCACCGACCGCGTCGGCACGCTCCGCTGCGAAGGCCGCGTCGTGCGCGCCGGCGGCCGCATCGCCGTCGCCGATGCGGACCTCAAGGGCGCCGACGGCACGCTCTACGCGCGCGGGACGGCGACGTGCCTTATCCTGCGGCCGGCGAAGGCGTAGCGCGCCTACGCCATCTCCTCGTTGACGCGCGACAGCACCCAGTCGCGGAAGGTCGCGATGCGGCGGTCGGTGGCGCGCGGCTCGGGATAGACGAAATAGAAGGCGCCACCCGAGGGCATGTCGATCGAGAACGGCGTCACCAGCCGGCGCTGTTTCAGCTCGCGCGCGATGAACTTGCGGTCGGAGATGGCGACGCCGATTCCGTCCATGGCCGCCTGCACCGTCGCCGACATGTCCGAGAGCCGCTGGCCCGAATCGGGATCGACGCCGTCGGCGCCGGCGGCGAGCAGCCACATCCGCCAGGCATCGGGCGCGGCGTCGTAATGAAGCAGCGTGTGGTGCGCGAGATCGTTCGGGGTCTTGAGCCGGCTGCGGCGCAGCAACGCGGGCGCACATACCGGCACGTAGTCGAGCGTCATCAGCCGGTGCGCGGTCAAGCCGGGCCAGCTCCCGCGGCCATAGCGCACCGCGCAATCGACGCCGTCGGCGGCGAAATCCGCGAGCCGCGACGTGCTGATGAGGCGCACCGAGATGCCGGGATGCGCCGCCTCGAAGCGCGCGAGACGCGGCAGCAGCCAGCGCGCGCCGAACAGCGGCGTGACGCTGACCGTCAACGGGCGATTGGCTTCGGCGGCGAGCCGGCGCGTCGCCTCGCGCAGGATGGCGATCGCGTCGCCGACCGCCGCGGCATAGGCGCGGCCGGCCGGAGTCAAACGCACCTTTCGCGTCAGCCGCTCGAACAGCACGAGGCCCAGCTGCCCCTCGAGCGCCTTGATGCGGTGGCTGACCGCGGAGGCGGTCAGATGAAGTTCCGTGGCGGCGGCGGCGAAGCTCAGGCGCCGCGCGGCGGCTTCGAAGACGCGCAGCGCATCGAGCGGAGGAAGATCGAGCATGGCGGTTATAGTTGAATCCAGCTCATCTGTAGCACGACACCTGATCGTTTGTCACATGTGACAGCCATCACTACGTTTTGCCTCAGCACAGCGGATATTCGGCGCCGGGGCTGACAGGCTAGACGTTGAATTCCGCTCAAGTAAGCGAGGTATGCCGCCATGTCACTGCTTCCAATCCTCCCGCCCAGCACGGCGCGCTCGTTCGCCGCGGTCGGCCTCGAACCCGAGCTTCCCGCGATCCGCCGCCGGCCCGATGGCGGCATCGACTTCGATTGGTACTTGCTGCGCGCGCGCCGGCTCCGCAGCCGGTCCTACGCAGACGCGTTCGGCGCGGCGGTCCGTGGCATCGGGCGCGTCCTCGCCGCCGTGGCGAAGGCGATGCGCGAGCGCCGCCAGCGCAGGCGCGCCCTCGCCGAGCTCCTGAACCTCGACGACCGCGCGCTGCGCGATCTCGGCCTCAACCGCGCCGGTATTTTCTTCGCGGTCGATCACGGCCGCGAGGACGTGCCCGCCGTGGCCAACGTGAACGACAAGCCGGCGCGCTCGCCGCGCGTCGCGTGACCCTTGGCAGGGCGCACGGGCATGGCTAGGACAAGGCCATGCCCGAAAGCGCCTCGCCGCCGCTCCGCCGCCGCACCGTGACGTGGGCCGATCCCGCGCCGCTCGCGGTGGCGCGACGCGCGCAGAGCGGCCTCGATTTCTTCCGCGCCATCGCCGCGGGCGCGTTGCCGCAGCCTCCGATCTACGATCTGCTCGGGTTCCGCCTCGTCGGCGCCGATCCCGGCACCGCGCGCTTCGAAGGCGAGACTGGCGATCACCTCCTGAACCCGTTCGGCACGGTCCACGGCGGCTACGCGGCGACGCTGCTCGACTCCGCGTGCGGCGTCGGCCTGCAATCGACGCTGCCGCAGGGCCGCGGCACCGCCACGATCCGGCTCGAAGTTTCGTTCCTGCACCCGATCCTGCCGGCGATGGGCCGCATCACCTGCGTCTCCAAGTTGATCCACGCCGCCGAGCAGGTGGCCTGGTCCGAGGCCGACGTGCTCGGGCCCGACGGCAAGGTGCTGGCGCGCGGGCGCGGCTGCTTCGCGATCTTCGCGACCGAGAGCGGGCCCTGGCAGGGCAACGGCACGGCCGAGATTCCCGCGCCGGTCTACGAAAGCAAGGAGATCGCCTGGGACGATCCCGCGATCCTCCGCGCGGCCGCGCCGCGCATGAGCGGGCTCGAATTCCTCGCCGCGCAGGCGGCGGGCACGCTGCCGGTGGCGCCGATCCACAAGAGCGCGCACTACGATCCGGCCGAAATCGCGCCCGGCCGCGCGGTCTATCGCTGCACGCCCGAGGCCTATCACTACAACCCGATGGGCGGCGTGCACGGCGGCCTCGCGGCGATCCTGGTCGACACTGCGGCCGGCGCCGCCATCCAGACCGCGCAGCCCAAGGGGCGCGGCGGCACCGCCGTCACGCTCGCGGTCGATTATTTCCGCCCGATCACGCGCGACAGCGGGCCGCTCCTGGCCGAGGGCAAGCTCGTGCGCGCCGGCACCCGGATCGGCCTCGCCGACGCCGAGGTGAAAGACGAGCGCGGGACCGTTTACGCGCGCGGTTCGGCGACCTATCTCTCCTACGCATTGGAAGGGGGCGAGACGTGAGCACGGCATCGGCGGCGTTCGATCTCGCGATCACTCCGGCCCGGGGCGAGGACGATCTCGCCGCCGTGGCGCGGCTGTTCCGCGAATATCAGATCTCGATCGGCGTCGATCTCTGCTTCCAGGGCTTCGAGGAGGAGCTCGCGACGTTGCCGGGCCTCTACGGTCCGCCGCGCGGGGAAATCCTCATGGCGCGCGCCGGCCGCGCCACGGCCGGCGTCGTGGCGCTCCGGCCATTGCCCAACTACGGCGGCCCGCGCATGACGTGCGGCGGCGCCGGCCTCGGCGCCGCGGGCGAGGACAGCCCGCCGGCCAGCGTCTGCGAGATGAAGCGCCTTTATGTGCGCCCGGCCTTTCGCGCGGCCAGGCTCGGCCGCCGCTTGTCGGAGCGCGTCATCGACGAGGCGCGGCGCTTGGGCTATCGCCGCCTCGTGCTCGACACGCTCAAGGACATGACGGCGGCGCACGCGCTCTACCGCGCGCTCGGCTTCACCGAAATCGACGCCTACTACGACAATCCCCTGCCCGGCGTGCGCTACTTCGCCCTCGCGCTGTGAGCGCGTCGTTTGCGCCCCTTGCCACCGTGCGCAAGGATTGCGAATAGGAAGCGGCCCTCCATCGTAGGGGCAGCTCCCCGACCCGCCCCCTTCGCAGAGTCCTGAACGATCAAGCATCGAGCCGGCGTCAGCAGGGCGGGTCGGGGACCCGCCCCTACGCAGTTTGTGGGAGAACGTGCATGAAAAAATACAAGGTCGCCGTCATTCCCGGCGACGGCATCGGCAAGGAAGTGGTGCCCGAGGGCCAGCGCGTGCTCGAGGCGGCGGCGCGGAAGCACGGCTTCGCGCTCGACTGGACGCATTTCGACTGGAGCTGCGACCGTTACCTCAAGAGCGGCGAGTTCATGCCGAAGGACGGCATCGACCGGCTGCGCGGCTTCGACGCGATCTATTTGGGCGCCGTCGGCTGGCCCGGCATTCCCGACCATGTCTCGCTCTGGGGCCTGCTCATTCCGATTCGGCGGAGCTTCGAGCAGTACGTCAATCTGCGCCCGGTGCGCCTGTTGAAAGGCGTGCCGTGCCCGCTCGCCGGCAAGAAGCCGGGCGACATCGAATACTGGATCGTGCGCGAGAATTGCGAGGGCGAGTATTCGAACATCGGCGGCCGCATCTACGAGGGCACCGAGGCCGAGATGGCGATGCAGCAGAGCCTGTTCACCAAGCGCGGCGTCGACCGCGTGCTGCGCTACGCCTTCGATCTCGCGCGCTCGCGCCCCAGGAAGCGCCTCACCTCGGCGACGAAGTCCAACGGCATCATCCACACCATGCCCTATTGGGACGAGCGCGTGAAAGCCATCGCCAAGGAATATCCGGAGGTCATCGTCGACGTGTACCACATCGACATCCTCTGCGCGCATTTCGTGCGCTTCCCCGAGCGCTTCGACGTCGTCGTCGGCAGCAACCTGTTCGGCGACATCCTCTCGGATCTCGGGCCCGCCACGACCGGCACGATTGCGATCGCGCCCGGCGCCAATCTCAATCCGGAGAGGAAGCACCCCTCGATGTTCGAGCCCGTGCACGGCTCGGCGCCCGACATCTACGGCAAGAAGATCGCCAACCCGATCGGCCAGATCTGGTCGGGCGCGATGATGCTCGACCATTTCGGCGAGAAGGCCGCCGCCGATGCGATCGTGCGCGCGATCGAGGACGTGGTCGGCGGCGCCGGCCCGCGCACGCCCGACATGGGCGGCCAAGCCTCGACGAGCGATCTCGGCGCCGCCATCGCGGCGCAGGTGCCCTAAGCCCCCCTCGCCCTGGGGCGAGGGGTTGGGGGCGAGGGGGAGGACCTTCAACTTGGACTCAATATTTCCCTTGGTGCGAGCGGGTTGCTTGGGCCATCCATCGCAAGGAGAGGTCATCCCCCTCTCCCCCTTCCCCCTCGCCCCAGGGCGTGGGGGACCATGACCCGCACCCTTCCCGGCTACGATCTCTGGCTCGGCGATTTCAAGCCGGGCGACGCGTTCGAGACCGAGGGCGTCACGGTTACCGAGTCGATGATCATCGACTTCTCGCTGCAATGGGACCCGCAGTCCTCACACCTGAACGTGCACGCCAAGCGTACCGAGATGCTGGGCGGCCTCATGGCGAGCGGGTTCCTGACGCTCTGCATCACGTTCCGCTCGTTCCTCGGCAGCGGCATCCTCGACGCCTCGAACCTCGCGAGCCCCGGTTTCGACAAATTGCGCTGGCTGAAGCCGGTCAGGCCCGGCGACACGCTGCGCGTCGTCTCGCGGGTGATTTCGGCGACGCCCTCGCGCTCCAAGCCCGACCGCGGCGCCCTCCTCATGTCGCACGAAACCTACAATCAGAACGGCGAGGTGGTGCTCTCCTGCGAATGCACGCATTTCCTGCGCAGGCGGCCGGGCGCCGGCGCCTGAGCGCCTGCGACTTTGATGGCCCTAACGAAACGGGCGGATTCGCGTAGGAAGCCGCCGGCTCGCTTTCGGAATTCCGGGCCGCGCGTCAGTTCTTCTTCTCGTCGTTCGGCAGCGGCCGGTAGTCCTTCGGAATCTCGAACACCGCGGCGTCGATCGGGCCGACCTTGAGGCTCTTGAGCTCCGACTTGACCTTGGTTTTCTTGCCCTCTTCCTCGGCTTCGCCCTCCATCTTCACCTGGATGTTCTCTTTGGTCGTCCAGATGAAGCCGTTGAAGCCGCGGCCGTCGGCGCCCTTGCCCTTCACCGTCCACTTAATCGTGGCGACGCCGGTCATGGTTTCGTCGCCGGCCTTGGCGACCTCCCAGCTTCCGCTGGCGATGGGGTTCGAGGCCTCGCCCTCGGGCATCGTCTCCTGCTGATAGAGCTTCGACTTCGGCACCAGCACCGTCATCTGCTTAGCCGGCCGGTCCATGATCACCGACATGGTCTGGCCCTGGTGGCTCACGTCGACGCGCACCTTGTCCTTCGTGTACCAGATCTTCGAGGTCGAATCGGGCTGCCCCTCCGTCTTGGCCACCGCCTCGGCCATGTAGTCCGCGGTCGGATTCTGGCGCGGATCGGCCTGCGCCGGCAGAGCGCTCGCGGCCGCAAACGCCGCCGCCGCCGCGAACATCGGAAATGATTTCATGTGATAGCCTCGTCCTGCTGTGGGTCGCCGGCGCCCGCAATGCGTCGCCGCAACATTCATACGACGCAGATGCTAGGTATGTTCCACGGTGCGAACCAGCGGCGCCGGCGCAGGATTTCTACTTTCGATTTTCCTCGATCCGGGCATAGTCCGGCGGAACGCGGAAGATCTCGCCTTCGATCGGGCCGATCTTGAGCGCGCTCGCATTCATGGAAATGCGCCGCGTGCGGCGACCCTGCTTCACCTCGCCCTCGAGCTTGACCAGGATGCGCTCGGGCGTGAGCCAGGCGAAGCCCTTGTATTCCTGGCCCTGCGCGGTCTTGGCCTCGACGCGGTATTTCGCCGCCGCATTGCCCGCCACGCTGTCGTCGGCGACCTTTTCGCGCTTGGTCGCGGCCGCGCCGATGCCGAAATCGAACTCGGGCTGCACCAGCGGCGATTTGCGGTAGCGCTTCAAGCCCGGATAGAGCACGAACACCGCCGCCGCCTCTTGGTCGACGATCGCGATCTCGTCGCGATCGCCGGCCTTGTAGTCGAGGCGCTGGCGCTTCGCCGTGTAGTACATGCGGTGCACGAGCACTTCGCCGCTCGCATCGGTGAAGGTCAGCGTGGCGCTGTAGTCGGCGGTCGGCGGGCCCCAATCCGCGTCGGCGGCCACGGGCGCGGCCGCGAACAGCGACAGGAAGACGAGGGCGATCTTGCGCATGATGCGAGCCATGGGCGTTGCGGGCCGGATCAAGATATGCCGATACGCGATCCGCGCCGGCCGGCGCTTTGCGGCCAAGCGCCGCATCGGCGAAGGCGCAGGCGCGTTGACCCTGCCCGGCTCGGTTCCTAAACTCCGCCGCGCTGTTGCACCGCACCATCGGGGCTTTCGTGATGAACGCAGCCGTTGCCCGGCCGGCCGCGAGGCCGGTCGTTCCTCATTTCTCGTCAGGCCCTTGCGCCAAGCGGCCGGGCTGGTCGCTCGACGCCCTCAAGGGCGCCCTGGTCGGCCGCTCGCACCGCGCGTCCGATGGCAAAGCGCGCCTGGCCGAAGTGCTCGACCGCAGCCGCGCGATCCTCGGCATTCCCAAGGAATGGCGCATCGGCATCGTGCCGGCCTCGGACACCGGCGCCGTCGAGATGGCGCTGTGGTCGCTCTTGGGCGCGCGCGGCCTCGATATCCTCGCCTGGGAGAGCTTCGGCGCCGGCTGGGTCACCGACATCACCAAGCAGCTGAAGCTCAAGGACGTGCGCCTGATGGAAGCGGCCTATGGCGAGCTGCCCGATCTCGCCAAGGTCGACGGCGACCGCGACGTCGTTTTCACGTGGAACGGCACGACCTCGGGCGTGCGCGTCCCGAACGGCGACTGGATCAAGGCCGAAAGGAAGGGTCTCACGATCTGCGACGCCACCTCGGCGGTCTTCGCCATGGACCTGCCGTGGACCAAGCTCGATGTCGTCACCTGGTCGTGGCAGAAGGTGCTGGGCGGCGAGGCCGCGCACGGCATGCTCGTGCTCTCGCCGCGCGCGATCGAGCGGCTCGAGAGCTACACGCCGGCCTGGCCGCTGCCCAAGATCTTCCGCCTCACCTCCAAGGGCAAGTTCAACGAGGCCATCTTCAAGGGCGAGACGATCAACACGCCCTCGATGCTCTGCGTCGAGGACCAGATCGATGCGTTGAAATGGGCCGAGAGCGTCGGCGGTCTGAAGGGCCTCATCGCGCGCTCGGAGGCCAATCTCGCCGCCATTGCCGACTGGGTGAAGCGCGCGGGCTGGGCGGATTTCCTCGCCCGCGATCCCAAGACGCGCTCCTGCACCTCGATCTGCCTGAAATTCGCCGACCCGGCGGTGGCCTCCGAGCCGCCCGCGGCGCAGGCCGAGCTCGCGAAGAGGATCACCGGCGTGCTTGCCAAGGAGAAGATCGCCTACGATATCGGCTCCTATCGCGATGCGCCGCCGGGCCTGCGCATCTGGGGCGGCGCGACGGTCGAGACCGCCGACATCAAGGCGCTGCTGCCCTGGCTCGACTGGGCGTTCGCAAGCCAGAAGACGGATGTCAGAGGACAGATGTCGCAAGTTGCCTGATGCTGGAAACACATCGAACATGACAGAGATCAAAGCGCTTTCGAGTGGCGCCTACGAATGTGGGCGATGGCGAGGTAGCTGCGGCGCCTGACGCGCCCGCCGCCCCTGTCACCCGCCCTCTGTCACCCGATCTCCGACCATGCCCAAAGTCCTCATCTCCGATTCCATGAGCCCGCGCGCCGCGGAAATCTTCCGCGAGCGCGGCATCGACGTCGACGTCAAGACCGGCATGAAGCCGGACCAGTTGAAAGCCGCGATCGACGGCTATGACGGCCTCGCGATCCGCTCCTCGACCAAGGTGACCGCCGACATCCTCGCCGCGGCCAAGAAGCTCAAGGTCGTGGGCCGCGCCGGCATCGGCGTCGACAACGTCGACGTCGACGCCGCCACCACGCGCGGCGTCCTCGTCATGAACACGCCGTTCGGCAACTCGGTCACCACGGCCGAGCACACGATCGCGCTCATCTTCGCGCTGGCGCGGCAAATCGCCGAGGCCGACCGCTCGACCCAGGCCGGCAAGTGGGAGAAGAACCGCTTCATGGGCGTCGAGATCACCGGCAAGACGCTCGGCGTCATCGGCTGCGGCAATATCGGCACCATCGTCGCCGATCGCGCCAAGGGTCTGAAGATGCGCGTGATCGCGTTCGATCCGTTCCTCTCGCCGCAGCGCGCGCAGCAGCTCGACATCGAGAAAGTGGAGCTCGACGAGCTCTTCGCGCGCGCCGATTTCATCACGCTGCACACGCCGCTGACCGACGCCACGCGCGGCCTCATCAACAAGGACAGCATCGCCAAGATGAAGGCCGGCGTGCGCATCGTGAACTGCGCGCGCGGCGGGCTCATCGTCGAGGCCGATTTGAAGGCCGCGCTCGAATCCGGGAAGGTCGCGGGCGCGGCCCTCGACGTGTTCGAAGTCGAGCCGGCCAAGACCAACGTCCTGTTCGGCTCGGACAAGGTCGTGTGCACGCCGCATCTCGGCGCCTCGACCGAGGAGGCGCAGGAGAACGTCGCCGTCCAGGTCGCCGAGCAGATCGCCGACTATCTTCTGAACGGCACCGTCACCAACCCGATCAACATGGCCGCGGTCTCGGCCGAAGAAGCGCCGAAGCTCCGGCCGTACCTCAAGCTCGCCGAGCAGCTCGGCAGCTTCGCCGGCCAGATCGCCGAATCGGCCATCCACGGCGTCCACATCGAGTACGAGGGCCAGGCCGCCGAGCTCAACACCAAGCCGCTCACCGCCGCGATCTTGAACGGGCTCTTGGCGCCGCTCTACGAGGGCGTCAACCTCATCAACGCGCCGTTCTTCGCCAAGGAGCGCGACATCGCGGTGACCGAGGCGAAGCGCTCCGAGATCAAGGACTATCAGACGCTGATCCGCCTCACGGTGAAGAAGGAGAACCGCGATCGTATCGTGGCCGGTACGATCATGGGCGGCGACCGGCCGCGCCTCGTCGAGATCGAGGGCATCCGCGTCGAGGCCGAGCTCAACGGGCACATGCTGCTCGTGCGCAACATCGACCGGCCCGGCATGGTCGGCAATCTCGGCAAGACGCTGGGCGACGCCGGCATCAACATCGCGACGTTCTTTCTCGGCCGCCAGGCCGCCGGCGGCGAAGCACTCGCCCTCCTCGCCATCGATCAGCCGGCGAGCGACCTCGTCATCATGAACCTCTGCGCGATTCCGAACGTCACGCAGGTAAAGTCGCTGAGGTTCTGAGCGCCGGTTCCGCGCCGCCTGCGGATGGCAGCCGATTTTCCCGGCCGGACAGGCGCATAGCCGGCCCTTGAACCTCCAACGGCTGGAGGTTCTATCTTCCTGTCGCTGGAGGACAGTGACAGTGGAGCGGCCGATGGCCCAGCCAGATCACGACAAGCATCGTCATGCGCACGAAGCGCGCGGCGGTCACGCGTATAACCGTGACCACGAGCATGTCCACGGCGGCGCGGCGGATAGCTGTTGTGCCTCGGCGCCGGGCCTCGCAGCGCCCCCGTCCTTCGTCGGCCGGCGCGCGTTCAAGGTGCGTGGCCTTGATTGCGCCGAAGAGGTGGCGGTGCTGCGACGCGCGATCGGTCCCCTCGTCGGCGGCGAAGACCGTCTCGCCTTCGATGTCTTGAACGGTCGCATGACCGTGGCCGATGCCGCGGACGTTTCCGACCAGGCCATCCTCAAAGGCGTGGCCGGCACCGGGATGAGCGCGACGCCATGGGCGCCGCAGGTCGCCGAAGCGGAGGGTGACCGCCATCGCCGCCAGCAGGCGTTTTTCACGGCGGCCAGCGGCGCTTTCGTGGCGCTCGGTTTCGCCATCCACGTGGTGCTCGCCGGCGGACTAGCGCAGGGCGCGGCGCTGCTGACCGGCCATGCCGGCCACACCATGTTGTGGTACGAGATCGCCGCCTACGCCGCCGCGATTTTGTTCGGAATCCGCTTCGTCGCCCTCAAGGCCTGGTACGCGGCGCGCAGCCTGCGCCCCGACATGAATGTGCTGATGATCGTCGCCATGCTGGGCGCGGCCGGAATCGGCGAATGGTTCGAGGGGGCGACGGTCGCCTTCCTGTTCGCGCTGTCGCTTGCGCTCGAAAGCTGGAGCGTGGGCCGGGCCCGACGCGCCATCGCATCGCTGCTCGACGTCGCCCCTCCCACCGTGCGGATCATGGCGGCAGACGGAGGTGAGCGCGACGTCCCCGTCGCCGAGGTGCGGCCCGGCGCGCGCTTCATCGTGCCCGCGGGCGAGCGCATCGCACTCGATGGCCGCGTCGTCGCCGGCACCAGCGCGGTGAATCAGGCGCCGATCACCGGCGAGAGCATGCCGGTGGAAAAGAGCGCCGGCGCCGAGGTCTTCGCCGGCTCGATCAACGGCGACGGCACGCTCACGATCGAGGCCACGAAGGCCGCCGAGGATACGACGCTGGCGCGCATCATCCATATGGTCGAGGAAGCACATGCGCGCCGCGCGCCCTCCGAGCGCTGGGTCGAGCGCTTCGCGCGCGTCTACACCCCTGCGGCGATGGTCATCGCGCTGCTCGTTCTCCTCGTGCCGCCGCTTCTTTTCGGCGGCGGCTGGGGCGACTGGTTCTATCGCGCATTGGTGCTGCTGGTGATCGCGTGCCCCTGCGCGCTCGTCATCTCGACACCGGTCTCGATTGTCGCCTCGCTCGCAGCTTCGGCGCGCAGCGGCGCCCTCGTGAAGGGCGGTGCTTACGTCGAGCTGCCGGCGCGCCTCGCGGCGATCGCGATGGACAAGACCGGGACGATCACGCGCGGCGAACCCGAGGTCGTAGAGGTGCTGCCGATGGACAAACACACCGAGGCGGAGCTGCTGGCGCGCGCAGCCGCGCTCGAAGCGCGCTCGACCCACCCGCTCGCCCGGGCGATCCTCCGCTATGCCAAGCGCAACGGCGTGACGCCGGCACCGGCACCGGACGTGCAGGTGCTCCAGGGGAAGGGGCTGACCGGCACCTTCGACGGCGAGACGTTCTGGCTCGGATCGCACCGCTACTTGCTTGAGCGCGGTCAGGAAACGCCCGAAATCTCGCGCGTCGCCGAGTCGCTCGAAGCCGACGGCAAGACCGTGATCGTCATTGGCAATGCGCGCCATGTCTGCGGCCTCATCGCCGTCGCCGACACGATCCGCCCGGATGCGCAAAGGGTCGTGGCCGACCTGCACGCGGCCGGGATCAAGAAGGTGGTGATGCTCACAGGCGACAATCGCGTGACGGCGCAAGCGATCGCGCGCGAGGTGGGCATCGACGAGGTTCACGCCGAGTTGCTGCCCGAGGACAAGCTCGCGAAGATCGAGGAGCTCGGCGCCCGCTACGGCATGGTCGCCATGGTCGGCGACGGCGTCAACGACGCGCCGGCGCTGGCGCGCGCCGATCTCGGCATCGCGATGGGCGCCATCGGCTCGGACGCCGCCATCGAAACGGCCGACATCGCCCTCATGACCGACGACGTTGGCAAATTGCCCTGGCTGGTGCGGCATGCGCGGCGCACGCTGGCGGTGATCCGGGAGAACATTGCCTTTTCGCTCGGCGTCAAGGCCGCGTTCCTGATCCTGACCTTCGCCGGAATGGCCAGCCTCTGGGGCGCCATCGCGGCCGACGTCGGGGCCTCGCTGCTGGTAGTCGCCAATGCACTGAGGCTGCTGCGCCCGCGCGGTGCCGAGGCCAGCTGAAATCGGCGTAACGGTTCCCGGCGGCGCCGCCCGCCGCGGCTCGCGGCGCCGCGCCGAGGGCTCGGCTGCTCGCTATTTATACCCAAGCCGCATCACCCAGATGTCGCCTTCGCCGGCTCCCTTCGAGGTGGAGAAGCCGGCGACCGCGAAGCCGCCGTCGGGCAATGCTGTGGCGGAGAAGAGGTTCTCGTCGCCGCTGCCGTCGAACACCTTGGTCCAGAGGACGGTGCCGTCGGCGGCGAGGCGCGCGAGCCAGGCCCGCTCCTTGTCCTTGCCGAGGCCGGGCTCGACGACGCTGCCGCCGGCCACCAGCAGCCCGCCATCGGCCAGCGCGAGCACCGAGTTGGCCGAGGCGCCCTTGACCGGCGTCAGCAGCTTTTCCCACATCGGCTCGCCGCGCTCGTCCATGCGCATCACCCAGGCCGCGCCGCCGATCGGGCCCTTGGAGCGCGTGGTGCCCGCCGCGACGAAGCCGCCCTGAGCGGCGCGCGTTACCGCGTTGAAGACGTCGTAGCCCGTGCCGCCGTAGCGCTTTTCCCACGTTACCGCGCCCTTGGCGTCGAGGCGCAGCACCCAGCCCTGGCCGTCCGCGCCGTAGGCGCCGGTCGCGAGCGCGCCGCCGTCGGGCAGCGCCAGCACCGCGAACAGCGCGTCCTCCTCGGCGCCGCCGAAGGTCTTGTCCCAGAGCAGCTTGCCATCCTTGTCGGTGCGCAGGATCCAGCCGTCGTATTGGCCGGCGCTCTTCACCGTCGTCGAGCCTGCGACGACGAAGCCGCCATCGGGCATCTCGCCGATCGAGGTGAGCCCGCTCGTGCCCCCGGGCGTGCCACCGTCGAATTCGCGGCGCCAGAGCTCGTCGGCCTTGGCGTCGAGGCGCACGACCCAGCCCGAGGAGCGCGTGATGTCTTTGTCGCTGCGCGACCCGGTCAGGACGAGGCCGCCGTCCTTGGTCGCGATCATGCTGGTGAGCCAGTCGAAGTCGGGGCTGCCGACCAGGCGCTCGCCGGTTTCCTTGCCCTCGGCGTCGAGGAAGACGAGCCACACGTCGTCGCCGCCCTGGCCCTTGGAGCGGGTGCGGCCGGCGATGACGAAGCCGTCCTTGCCCCAGGGCAGGATGCGCCGCGCCGCGTCGATGCGCGCGCCGCCATAGGCTCGGTCCCAGACGACCGCGGGCGGGCCCGAGCGGCTTCGCTCGGCTGCCGCCACGGCCGCGCGGTCGGCGGGCGGCGCGCCGGGGGCAGCCGGCTGGCTCACCAGCCGGAAGCCCCAGACCGCCGCCACCGCAATGCCGATGACGGCGCCTCCGGCGAAAAGAGCGAGGGTGAAGCGCATAAGGTCAGATGCCAGATGCCAGAGGTCAGAAGATACAGGCAAACGGCCTTGGAATACGATAATAGAATGGCGCCGGCATGCGAGCCGGTTGGCCGGAGCCCCTGCGCAATTCTCACTTCTGACATCTGGCATCTGATCCCTGGACATGACCGAAGCCGAAGCGACCGCGCTGCTGCCCGCCGGGCTGCGCGACATTCTTCCGCCCGACGCGGCCTTCGCGGCCGATCTGGTGCAGCGCCTGCGCGCCTGCTTCGCGGGCTATGGCTACGATTGGGTCGATCCGCCGCTGGTCGAATTCGAGGATACGCTGTTCGGCGGCGCCGGCGCGGCCATGACGCAGGAAACCTTCCGGCTCATGGACCCGGTCTCCCAGCGCATGATGGGCGTCCGCACCGACATCACCGTGCAGGTGGCGCGCATCGCGACCACGCGCCTCGCCAACGCCGCGCGGCCGCTGCGCCTCGCCTATGCCGGCGACGTGCTGCGCGTCAAAGGCAAGCAGCTCCGTCCCGAGCGCCAGTTCACGCAGATCGGTGCCGAGCTGATCGGCTCGGCCGGCGAGGCGGCCGATGTCGAAGCCGTGACCATGGCCATCGACGGGCTGACGCGGCTCGGCGTGCAGAAGCTTTCGATCGACCTCACCGTGCCGGCGCTGGTGCCGCATGTCCTGGCCTCGCTGAATGCGCCGGCGCGCACCGCCGCGGCCATCCGTGCCGCGCTCGACCGCAAGGACGCGGCGGCCGTCGACGTCGCCGCGGCGCCGCTCGGCCCGAATGCCACCGTTCTCGGCCTGCTGCTGCGGGCCGCGGGCACGGCCGACACCGCGCTGGCCCAGCTCGCGCGCATGACATTGCCCGAGGCGGCGCGGCGCGAGGCCGATCGCCTTGGCGCCGTGGCGCGCGCGCTCGCGGCGGCGCTGCCCGGCACGGCGTTCACGATCGATCCGGTCGAAAGCCGCGGGCTCGAATACCACACCGGCGTGAGCTTCACGATCTTCCGCGCCGGCGTGCGCGGCGAGCTCGGCTTGGGCGGGCGCTACCTCGCCGGCCGCGCCGGCAATGCGCGGCCGCAGGAGCCGGCGACGGGCTTCACGCTCTACCTCGATCCCATCCTGCGCGCGCTGCCCGAGCCCCGGACGCCCGAACGCGTCTATGTGCCCTACGGCACGCCGGCCGACGTCGCCACCGGCCTGCGCGAGAACGGCCACCGCACCGTGGCCGGCCTCCACCCCGAGCCGGAGGGCGCGGCCGCCGGGGCGGCCGCCGGGGCGGTCGCCGAAGCCCGCCGCCTCGGCTGCTCGCATCTCTGGCAGGCCGGCAAGATCATCCCGGTGCCGCAACTCAAACCCGCGGCCGGTGAAGAATAACCACCGAGGCACGGAGACACAGACGCTCGGCCAAGAAGCCGAGCTTTTGGCGAAGCGAAGCTTCGCCCGTAAGCTCGCGAAGCGAGCGACGCGGCCAAAGGCCGCGCGGAAATTCATCTCCGTGCCTCCGTGCCTCCGTGGTTAAACTGCATGAGGCGGCCGGAGATGCCGCTTTGACGGATTAGGAAACGCCGATGGCGAATGTGGCTGTGATCGGCGCCCAGTGGGGCGACGAGGGCAAGGGCAAGATCGTGGACTGGCTCTCCGAGCGCGCCGACGTGGTGGTGCGCTTCCAGGGCGGCCACAATGCCGGCCACACGCTCGTAATCGGCAACAAGACCTTCAAGCTCTCGCTGCTGCCGTCGGGCGTCGTCAGGCCGGGGAAGCTCTCGATCATCGGCAACGGCGTCGTCGTCGATCCCTGGGCCCTCTTGAAGGAGATCGAGGCGATCCGCGGCATGGGCGTCGATGTGAGCCCGGCCAACCTGCGCGTCGCCGACAACGCCACGCTGATCCTGCCGCTGCATGGCGAGCTTGATCGGCTGCGCGAAGACGCCTCGGGTGCGGCCAGGATCGGGACCACCGGCCGCGGCATCGGCCCCGCCTATGAAGACAAGATCGGGCGGCGCGCGATCCGCGTCTGCGATCTCGCCGACAACGACGCTCTCACCGACAAGATCACGCGCCTGCTCGCGCACCACAACGCGCTGCGCCGCGGCCTGGGCGCGCCGGAGGTCGATCCCAAGGCGCTGTATGATTCGCTGCGCGCAGTGGGGCGGAAGCTGCTGCCCTATGCCGAGCGTGTGTGGGCGAAGCTCTTCGAGCTGCGCCGCGCCGGCGTCCGCATCCTGTTCGAGGGCGCCCAGGGCACGATGCTCGACGTCGACCACGGCACCTACCCTTACGTCACTTCGTCCAACACGGTGGCGGGGCAGGCGGCGATCGGCGCCGGCCTCGGCCCGCGCGCCATCGGCTACGTGCTCGGCATCACCAAGGCCTACACGACGCGCGTCGGCAACGGCCCCTTCCCGACCGAGCAGGCCAACGCCACCGGCGACCGCCTCGGGACGCGCGGGCACGAGTTCGGAACGGTCACGGGCAGAAAGCGGCGCTGCGGCTGGTTCGACGCCGTGATGGTGCGCCAGGCGGTGCGCGTCGGCGGCATCGACGGCATTGCGCTGACCAAGCTCGACGTGCTCGACGGCTTCGCCGAGCTCGCGATCGGCGTCGGCTACAGGCTCCCCGGCGCGGGCAGCGGGGGCAAGCGCATCGAGCATTTCCCGGCCGGCGCCGCCGAGCAGGCCGCGCTCGAGCCCGTCTACGAGCGCTTCCCCGGCTGGAGCGAAAGCACGCGCGGCGCCCGCTCCTGGGCCGACCTGCCGGCGCAGGCGATCAAGTACATCCGCCGCATCGAAGAGCTGATCGGCGCGCCCGTGGCGCTGCTCTCGACCAGCCCCGAGCGCGACGACACGATCCTCGTGACCGATCCGTTCGCGGATTGATTTCCCCCGCTCCCCGGGGAGCGGGGGCAGGGGGCGAGGGGGATTACCTTGACTTTGGCATTCCGTCGCCGAGCGAAGCTTTCGAGGATGAAGGTGCTCCCCCTCTCCCCTTTCCCCTCGCCCCGGGGCGAGGGGGGATCACCCCGTCGTCCCGCTGCAGAATCGGGTGACGATCTTGCAGTCGCCGCCGTTGCGGGACGCGCATTCGTTGAGCGCGCGCTCGGGGCGTTCGTCGTTGGGATAGCCGAGGGCCCAGCCGAAGGCGTTGTTGCTGGCGCGCGCGACGGCGATGCATTGGCGCTGGAAGGTCGTGTAGACGCGGCAATCCTGCGCGTGCTTGCGGCACTCCATCAGCGCGCGGTTCCGCGCCTGCGCGTCGGTGTCGTAATTGTAGCCGTAGCCGTAGGCCCCGGTGCTGGGGCTGATCGCGAGCGCCGCGTAGATGCCCTGCGCCGCGGCGGGCGCGGCGCCGGCGGCAAGGGCGCAGAGCGCGGCGCAGAGCGCGGCAAGGCCTAGAAGCGTCCGGGTGATCGCGCGCATCGGTCTAGCGTTCGCTCCGTCCTGATCGGTCCAGCCCCTGCCCCAGTCCCGGCGCGACGATAGCGAGGCGCGTCCCGGCGCGCAATCGCCGCCGCGCGGCCGGTCAAATGCGCGGCACGATGCGCATCTCGGGCGTGGGCTCGGGCGGACCGGGATCGTCCTCGTCGGCGGGCCCGAAGGTCTGAAAGGGCTGGCGCCACGAGGCCACGATCTCGCGCAGCGCCTTGGTCGAGGCCAGCGCGAAGTCGCGTTGGTTGGCGTTCCACCAGGGGAATGCGAGCGGCGGCTGGCCCTTGGCGCGCGCGGCCAGATCCTCGAACGGCTTGTCGCCGGGATGGATGTCGCGCAATCCCTTCTCGAAGCTGCGCAGAGCGCCCTCGAGCGCATACATGCTCGAGCGGAAACGCACCCAGCGGTGCCCCTCCCAGGCCTCGGCCACCTCCCATTGCGGGCCCGAGGCGAAGCGTTCGGCCAAGGTCTGGCCGGCGACGCGCCCGCGCTCGGCGATGTCGGCGATCATCGCGGGCGGCATGTCGAGATTGACGCCGCCCTCGCCCGGCTGCAGCGTGATGTGGACGATGCGGTCGCGGAAGCCGGGCACGCGCACCTGCTCGTTGTCCATCCAGTTCTGCGTCACGTCCTTGATCGTGGCGAGGAAGCCGCCGAGCGTCGGCGCGCGGCCGGCGTCGAAGCGGTTCCAGATCGCGATGCCGCGCTCGCGGTTGCTCTTCGGCATCCACACCAGCTCGTCGGGCATGTCGGGATGCGGCGGGCGGAAATTGATCGCGAAGGTCGGCCAGCGCGGCAGCGGATTGTCGAAGAAGTGGACGGGAAAGTTGCTCGACAGCCCGCCGTCGGAGAACCAGCAGCGGTCGGGCTGGAGGCGGTCTTTCGCGCGCTCGCGCGTCCAGTCGTGGGTGTAGAGCGGGACCGCCGAGAGCAGCAGCGGATAGGACACCGACAGCCTGACGCCGACGGCGACCGGGAGATCGCGCGCCTTGGGCAGGCGGATGAGGTTCGTCGGCAATTGCGTCTGGCCCGCCTGCGCCGCGTGCTCGATCATCCACTCGACGATGCGCTCGGGGAAGAGCCGGCGCATCTCCTCGGGATCGAAATAGTATTGGCCGATGCCCTTCATCCCGGGATCGTCGAAGGGCACGCGCATCGGGCGCCCTTGCGTGAGGTTCGTCGTCATCATCTGCAGGTTCACGCCGGTCTCGCGATCCGCGGTCCAGAGGTCGCCGAAGGTGAGCGGCGGGTCCTTGGCGGGATCGCGCCCGGCGATGCGGTCGATCGTGTCGGCGACCCATTCGGTGAGCGGCGGCCCTTCGCCGGGTGCCGCTGGCGCGGCACCTGAGCAGATGCCGTAGAAATTCGCCGGCAGGTCCTTGACCAGGACGCGACCGGCGGCGCGGCCGGCCATGAGCATGGCGCCGGCGCCGATCATGAGCGCCGCGGCGGCGAGCGAAACGACGAGGGCGACGCCGCCGCTGAAGGCGAGCATGATCGCTGCCAGCAGAAGGCCGGGAACCGCGCCGGCGAGCGCGTGCCAGGGAAAGCCGGCGAGCGAGGCGCGCACCACTTTGAACGCGCGGTTGAGGCGGCTCTGGCCGCGGCTGCGCATATGCGCCTGGAACAGGTTGAACAGCGGCGCCGTGGCGGGATCGGGCCGGAACAGGGCGAAGAGATTGGTGCGCCCGTCGGCCGTCGTACCGGCGAACCACGCCGGCAGCTTCTCGAGCGCGTCGAAGCCGGCGCCGTGCGTGCCGCGCGCGTGCTCGGCGGCGGCGGCGAGGGCGGCGGCGATGGCGCCGACCGAGGTGCCGCCGATGTTGCGCAGCGTGAAATGCTTGGCCAGCTCCACCGACGCCAGCGGATAGGCGACGCCGCTGGTGATGCCGCCCTTCATCACCAGGTCGCAGACTCGCTCGGGCTTGTCCGCCATCGCGCCTGCCTCCCTGTTCGCTCGTTTGGCCGCGAGTGTAAGGAGTGGGGATAAACACCGCAAAGACTTCCCGGCCGGCAGTCTTCTGCCACGCGGTCTTTCGCCGCGCGGGCCCGGGCGATATGGTGCGCCGTGATGCAGCCGCCCCGCACCAAATCCGTGTTCGACCGAGACCGCGATCGGGCGGCGGCGGCCAAGGCCCGGCGCGCCAGGGCGGAGCGCGCCCGAGGCGCCGCGCGCGCCGCCGAAGCTGCAACCAGCAAGTCGCAGCGCCGGCGCGAGGAGATCTTGAAGAAGGCGACCGAGCTGTTCGACCGTCAGGGCTACGCCAATACCTCGCTCGACGACATCGCGCGCGCCGTCGGCATCGCGCGCGAGGGCATCTATTACTACTTCAAGAACCGCGCCGAGATCCTGCTGCACATCATCGAACCGCGCAGCCTCGCGCTCATCCATGGCCTCCGCGCGATCATGGCGGCGCCCGACAAGAGCTTCGCCGCCAAACTCCACGACGCGGTGCGCAATCACCTGGAGCAGTTCGACCTGCACTGCCTCGAGATGACCGTCTCGCTGCGCGACGGCCATCTCGAGGACGCGCGCGCGGTGCGCGCGGTGATGGCGCGCATCTGGAAGGAATACGAGGCGCTGTGGACGCGCCTCGTCGCCGAGGGTCAGCGCGCGGGCGAATTCCGCGCCATGGGCGATCCCAAGATGCTCGCCTTCGGCATCCTCGGCATGTGCAACTGGCTCGCCCGCTGGTACGACCCCAAGAAGGGCGTGCCGATCTCGGAGCTGGTCGAGTCGTACACCGGCCTCGTGAGCCAAGGCCTCGTCGCGAAGTAGCCGAGAGCAACGCGTAGGGGCGGGTCCCCGACCCGCCCGTCTCGGCGCAAGCCAGCGCTCGCAGATTTGTTTCGTGGCACCACGGGCGGGTCGGGGACCCGCCTCTACGGCCTTCGCGCACCGACAGCAAATTTTACGATAACGTAAAAAATCTTCTTGACCCGTTTCCGCCGCCGGCTCACAGTCGCAGGCATGAATATGCAGCTCGAGGGCAAGGTCTATCCGCCCTATCGCCTGAAGCCGGACCGCGCGCTCGCCGCCAAAATGCTGGCGGGCCAGGGGCTCGCGGACGCGCCCACGACCGTTCCGCCCACCTATTTCATCTTCCTGCGCGGCGAGACGCGCGGCGTCGATCTCTTCACCGACCTCGACATCCCGCGCGAGAAGGCCCTCCACGCCGGCCAGCGCTACGAATGGCTGGCGCCGATCGGCTGGGACGACGAGGTCGAGGTCACCGCGCGCATCGCGTCGCTCGCAGAGAAGCAGGGCAAAGGCGGCAAGCTCTGGTTCGCCGACGTGGAATACGAGTATCGCCTGCTGCCCGCGCGCACGCTGGCGCTGCGCGAAACGACGCGCCTCGTGAAGCGCGGCTGAGATGACGCCGTTGAAGCAAGGCGACGTGGTGTTCGATGTGACGCGGCCCGGCGCCTCGCGCGAGCAACTCGCGCTGTTCTCGGCCGGCACCGAAGACCCCAATCCCATCCATGTCGACGAAGCCTTCGCCAAGCGTGCGGGCTTCCCGGCCGTGCTGCAGCAGGGCCCGATGACGACCGCGCATCTGGGCGCCCTCCTCGCCGAGCGCTTCGGCGCGCGCTTGAAATCGCTCGACGTGACGTTCACGGCGCCGGTGTTCCCCGGCGAGGCGCTGCGCCTTGTCGCCAGGGTCGAACGCGCCGGCGCCGACCTCGTCTGCGCGCTCGCGGTGCACAAGCAGGACGGCACCCAGACCGCGCGCGGAACCGCGGTCGTCCGCCCATGATGATGAATTGAGCGTGCGCGGGAGCGAGCGATGGCTGAGACCTACGGCATAGCGAAGATCGAGAGCGTCGACGCCGCGCATTTCCGCCGGCAGGATCCCGAGTTCCAGGAGCTCGTGCTCAACCTCATCAACATCCACGTGGTGAGCGAGGACTACGGCGCCGATTGCTTCGAGCGCAGCATCCTCCGGGGGCCGACGCCGGAGTTCAAGCAGCGCATGGCCAAGACGGTGATGGAGGAATACGGCCACCATCTCCGCTTCCGCCGCCTGCTCGAGGAGCTCGGCATCGACTGGCGCGAGACGATGAAGGCCAAGCAGCACCTCTCCACCTTCGACGTGCCGATCGAGACCTGGGCCGACCAGATGGTGTTCCTGGCGCTCGTCGACCGCGCGGCCGCGCACCAGTTCGTCGAATTCGAGAAGATGCCCTATGCGCCGTTCCGCAAGGCCGCCGCGGATACGCTGCGCGAGGAGCACGGCCATGTCGGCCTCGGCATGAAGGGCACGAAATGGATCCTGGACAACCTGCCCGATGGCCGCGCGCAGGTGGCGGCGGCGGTCAAGAAGTGGCTGCCGGTCGGGCTCCGGAGCTTCGGCGGCGACCGCTCCAAGACCAACGAGCGCTACCGCCACTGGGGCATCAAGAGCCGCAGCAACGAAGACATGCGCGCCGAGTACTTCGCCGAGGTGATTCCGATCATCCGCGACAAGTGGAAGATCGACGTGCCGGCGCGCCTCGAAGACTGGTGGACCGGCAAGACCGCGCAGGCCGCTGGCGACGGCGGGTACAAATACGCGGGGATGAGCTTGAAGGTGTAGCGCCGGCGGCTGCTACGCCCGCGCCCGCGTATCGCGCACGCGCTTGGCCTTGAATTCGGTCTTGGGCAGCGTGCCGGGTGGCAGCACTTCGACGCCGACGCGGACTTCGCAGCGCGTGCGCACTTCGGCGGCGACGAGCTCGGCGATCCTGGCGGCACCGGCCATGTGGTCGGGGTGCTCGACGCGCAGCGTCATGTGGTCGAGCCCGCCGCCGTCGGTCGCAAGCACGATTTCGTATTCGTCGCCGATGCCGGGCACGGCGCGCACGCCCTCCTCGATCTGCGAGGGATAGAGCTTGACGCCGCGCACATTGATGATGTCGTCGGCGCGGCCGACGAAGGCGCCGAGCGCGCGCACATGCGTGCGCCCGCAGGCGCAGGGGCGCTCGTCCAACACGGTGTAGTCGCCGACGAGAAACCGGAGCTGCGGCGAGGATTCGGAATTGAGGTTGGTCGTGACCGTCAGGCCGCGCCCGCCCTTCCCCACCGGCGCGCGCTTTTCGGCGTCGACGATCTCCCAGATGCCGATGTCTTCCATCAGATGGCTGGCCACCGAGCCGTCGGCGGCGACGGCGGCCGAACAGGAATAGCCGCCGCAATGCGGCGCCGCCTCGGTGCAGCCGTAGAATTCGACGAGGCGCGCGTCCCAGAGCTGCTCGAGCCGCCGGCGCGTGGCGGCGATGCCCATCGCCGGCTCGCCGCCGACGAGGATGGTCTTCACCGAGCTCGCCGCGGGGTCGAGGTTCATCGACTGCATGGTGCGCGCGAGGTGCAGCGCGTAGGACGGCGTGCAGGCAATGACGCTCGGCTTGTAGCGGTCGACGAAGGTCGCGCGCATCCGCGCGTCGAGGCCGCCGCCGGGGATCACCGGGATGCCCATGCGCGCGAGCGCCACCGCCACGCCCCAGATGAACACATGCGGCCCGAAGCCCGATATCAGCATCGCGCTGTCGCCGCGCTTGATGCCCATCGAATAGAGCGCGCGCGCGTTGGCCCATTCCCATTGCGTGCGGTCGATCTGGCTGTAGCGGAAGACGCGCGGCGCGCCGGTGGTGCCCGAGGTGCCGAAGATCATCCAGCCACGCTCCGCCCAGAGCGCGTCGTCATGCGCGGTGTAGGTGCCGTAGGGCGGGTGCGCCAGCGCGTCCTCGACCATCTCGCGCTTGTCGACGACGGGCCACTTCGGCAGGTCCTCGACCGTATTGATGTCATCGGGCGTCATGCCGAGCCGGTCGAAGCGGCGGCGGTAGAACGGGCTGTTCTCGTAGAGGAACGGGACGGCGGCGGCGAGCTTGGTGTTCTGGATGTGGCGCAACTCGGCGCGCGGCGCGGTCTCGAGGCGCGGCGACCAGTAGTGCTGGGAGCCCGGGCGCTCCCAGTCGAGCCGGTGCTCCTCGAGCACTTCGAGCCAGCGCCGCCGCGTCGCCGCCTTGCGGTCCTTCAAGGCTTTCTCCCTGCTTTTCTATAGAGCTATTGAATCAAACGTAGCCTCGGCGGCCGCCGTCGGCAAGAAGGTCGCACGCGGAGGTCGCGGAGCAACGTGGGACCGCGCGGCTCCGGCCGCGCTCTTCCTTCGCCTCGGACGAGGGCGCGCCTGGAGGCGCGCGGTCCCAGCCGAACTCAAAACATCCCGTTGGTGTTCATCGCCTTCTCGGGGATGGGCTGGATCACGTCCCAGTGCTCGACGATCTTGCCGTTCTCGAGCCGGAAGATGTCGACGATGGCGTTGCCGCGCGTGCCGGGCTCGCGCACCGCGTGGACATGGAGGATCACATAGTCGCCCTCGGCGAAGACGCGCTTGATCTCGCTCTTCGCGTTCGGGAACTTCTCCTTGAGGAATTTCAGGAACCCCGCGAGCCCCTCAGGCCCGTCGGCGGCGTTCGGATTGTGCTGAATATATTTGGGGCCCATGTATTTCCGGGCCGCCTCGAAGTCCTTGTCGTTGATGGCCGCGTTGTAGAACGCGACCACCGCCTTCTTGTTGGCTTCGAGCTTGTCGTCGGCGGATGCCGGTTGCGCGGCGAATGCCAATACGGCCGCCGCGAAAGCGAGAGCGATCTTGTGCATGGAGCGCGCCTCCCATCGTGAGGCGCGAAGCTTAGCGCAGTGGCGCATCCTCCGGCAGCCCCCGCCGGGCGGCGGCGCGCCAGTCGCGCGGGCCCTGGCCGAACGCGGCGCGGAACACGCGGCTGAAATGCGGCATGTCGTTGAAGCCCCAGCGCAGCGCGATCTCGGTGATGCGCTCGCCGGCGTGCAGCGGATCGGCGAGGTCGGCGCGGCAGCGCTCGAGCCGGCGCGCGCGGATATGGGAACCGACGGTAGTACCCGCCGCGTGGAACAGGCGGTGGAGATAGCCGGGCGAGACGCCGAGCGCCGCCGCGATCTCGCCCGCGGCCAGCGCCGGATCGGCGAGGCGCGTCTCGATGCAACGCTTGGCGCGCGCCACCAGCGCCGCCTGCACCGTGGTGCCGGCGCCGGCGAAGTCACGTGCGGCGCCGGCGAAGGTGAGCGCGATCAGATCCATCGTGCGGTCGATGAGGCCGGGGCGGAGCGTGGGGTCGACATGGTCGATCGTGCTCGACACCGCCGCGAGATGGCCCGCGAGCACATGGCCGAGCGGCGACGTGGCCGCGACCGGGCGCCCGAGCCAGTTCGGCGTGCGCGGCAGCCGCGGCGCCAGGCGCTCGTGCGGGAATTTCAGCACCAGCTGGCTGAACGGCCGGTCGAAGACGAATTCGTAAGGGCGCGTGCTGTCGTAGAGCACCATGTCGCCGGGCGCGAGATGCGCGACGTCTTCGCCGTGTCGCAGCGTGCCGGGTCCGCGCGTCTGGAACGCGAGCATGATGCAGGCGTCGGTGGCACGGCGGATCTGGCGCGGCGAGCGCAGCGCGTTCTGCGCTTCGGAGACGACGTCGATGAAGCTGGCGCTGCCGCCGCCCTCGAGCGCAAAGGTGCGGCGCAAGACGGCGCTATGAAAGGCGCCGCGCGCTTGGCGGCTGCAATCGAGGCCGACGAAGATCCCGCACACGGCCTCTTTCCAGTAGGGATACTGATCGCGCTCGGCGAGGCCATCGGTGGTGAGGCGCTGCACCAGCACGCCGGGCTCGGGCCGCTCGATGCGGCCCGGCAGCTTCGTCTCGGCAAGCACCATCGCCATGCGGCGCCTCCTGCCAGCGAGCGAAGACTAGCACGAATCGGCTCCGGGGCGGCAGCGCCGAACCCGGCGCGAGGCGACCCCGGGACAAGATTTCGGCGAGCCCGAGGCAAGACGGATGACCGGCGCCGCGCTCCCCTCCCCGCTGCCCGTTTCTGCCGCGGGCCAGGGAGAATGCATGATGCCGAAAACCCGGAAACCCGTCTTGGGCGGCCGCGACAAGGTCAAGGTCGCCATCGCCCAGATCTCGCCCGTCTTCCTCGACCGCGACGCCTCGGTCGCGCGCGCCGTCTCCGCCATCGCCGAGGCGGCCAAGAACGGCGCCGCGCTGGTCGTGTTCCCCGAAGTGTGGCTCGCCGGCTATCCCTATTGGACCGAGGGCTGGGATTCGAACATTCCCGCCTGGATCGGCGGGCGCGTGGCGTTCCGCGACGCCGCCGTGGTGGCGCCGAGCGAGGACACCGACCGCATCGGCGCCGCCGCGCGCCAGCACAACGTCTATGTCGTGATGGGCTGCAACGAGATCGATCCCAGGCCCGAGAGCGACACGATCTACAACTGCCTCCTCTTCTTCGGCCGCGACGGCGCGCTCATGGGCAAGCACCGGAAGCTCATGCCCACCTTCTCCGAGCGTCAATTCTGGGGCATGGGCGACGGCCACGACATCCGCGTCTTCGACACCGATATCGGTCGCATCGGCGGCCTCATCTGCGGCGAGCATGTGATGACGCTCGCCCGCGCCGCGATGATCGCCGAGGGCGAGGAAATCCACATCGCGGTGTTCCCCGGCGCTTTCGCGCTCCACACCGGCCCGCGCCTCGAGGAACTCGACACGACGGGCGCCTTCTGGGGTCACTCCTCGGTGCGCGCGCACGCGTTCGAGGCCGGCGCCTTCGTGCTCTCGGCCTGCGGCATCCAGGACCCCAAGGACATCGCCGACGACTTCCCGCACAAGAAGACGATGAATATCGGCTACGCCCAGGGCGGCAGCTCGATCATCGCCCCGCTCGGCATTCCGCTGGTCGAGCCCACCTTCGGCAGCAAGATCCTCTACGCCGAGCTCGAAGCCTGGATGCCGAAGGCGCTCTCGGCCATCGTCGACACGGTCGGCCATTACGGCCGGCCCGACGTCTTCAAGCTGCTCATCCGCCAGGACGAGTGGCGCGAGGCCGGTTCCCAGGGCAAGCGCGTCAGCGCCGCCCTCGCCGACCAGCTAAAGCGCTCGGCCGAAAGGCACGACGTCGACGAGAGGAAGGTCATTGGCGCCGTCGAGCGGATGGCGGAGGCGGCGGAGTAGCGACCGCGCCTCGCAATTCAACCGCTCGAAAACGCTGCGCGCGCTTTGATCCTGATCAAACAATTCCACTCCTGCGCCGCCTAGACTTGCGCTGCTTTTGGCGGAGAGGGATTTGTCGCCGGATCGGGCGCGGCGGGGGGCGCCGGCTTCAGGGCGGAGCGGTGCGGCGGGCGTCTTCGGCCGCCTTCGCCGCGGCGCGGCTGCGCCGCTGCTGCAGTATGCCGCCCGCCGGGTGAGCGCCCGCCATTCCGGCTTGCTCGTGTAGCTAGCTCGTCATCTGTCCGGTTTTTGTAGCACGTGAGTTGTCCGGTTTTGGAATCGCTCCAGGAAAGCGGGGGCGAGGATGGACCGGGCGAAGGTGCTGCA
>DATBLL010000077.1:0-15615 GCA_036555425.1 Alphaproteobacteria bacterium
CCCTTTCCGGCGGGCCGGTCCCGTCGCGGCCGAAGCCTTGACGCCTCGGAAAATAAGCGTCACTTCCTCGAAGACAAACCGAGTTTTTCTACGCCTGCTCCTCAGTTCCGCTGTGGCTCTTCCCCCGAAACGCCTGCCGCCGCTCAACTCGCTGCGCGCCTTCGTGGCCGCGGCGCGGCATTTGAGCCTCGCCAAGGCCGCCGATGAGCTCGCCGTGACGCCGGGTGCGGTGAGCCAGCAGATCAAGCAGCTCGAGGATCACCTGGGCTGCGCCCTGTTCCGCCGCACCAACCGCCAAATGCTGCTGACCGACGAGGGCCAGGCCTGCCTGCCCGGCCTCATCGAAGCTTTCGAGCGCATGCACGAGGCGTTGCAGGCCATCGCGCGCATCGGGCAGGACGGGCGCTTGACCGTCTCGGTGGCGCCCTCGCTCGCCTCGAAATGGCTGGTGCCGCGGCTCGACCGCTTCACGGCGCTCCATCCGGAGATCGACGTGCTCGTCTCGGCGTCGATGGCGCTGGCCGATTTCGAATCCGAGGACATCGATTGCGCGATCCGCTACGGCGCAGGCCGCTATCCCGGCCTCGTCGTCGAGAAGCTGATGGCCGAGAGCGTGCTGCCGGTGTGCAGCCCCTCGCTGCTCAAGGACAAGAAGCCGCTCAAGACCCCGGCCGATCTCCAGCATTTCACGCTGCTGCACGACGACAGCCCCGATCAGGACCCGAGCTGCCCCGATTGGCGCATGTGGCTGCGCGCGGCTGGGATCGAGCACATCGGCGCGCGGCGCGGCGTCCACTTCAATCAATCGAGCCTCGTGGTCGAGGCCGCGATCTCTGGCCGCGGCGTCGCGCTGGCCAAGGCGCGGCTCGCCGCCGACGATATCCGCGCGGGGCGCCTCGTGACCCTCTTCAACGTGAAGCAGCCGATCCAGTTCGCCTACTACTTCGTCTCGCCCGCGGCGAAGAGCGCGCTGAAGCGCGTACAGCTCTTCCGCAAATGGCTCGGCGACGAGATCGCGCGCGAGAAAGCGTAGCGCGCTTTAGCTCGGTGTCGTTTGCTCGCCGGCAAGTTCCGCAATGCCGCCACCGATCCGGTGCTCGAAGAGGCGGATAATGTCGGCCGCCGCCTTGGGCTGGACCAGCGCCGTGCCCTCGCCCGATGCGGAGGCGGCGCCGGCGGAGACCGCGATGCGGAGCGCGTGATCGATCGGCTCGGCGTTGAAAAGGCTCACCACCAGCGCGGCCAGGAAGCTGTCGCCGGCGCCGACCGGCGAGCGCGCGTTGATGCGCGGCGCCGGGCATGCGTGGGCGCCGTCGGTCGTGATCATCAAGGCGCCCTCGGAGCCGAGCGTGATCGCCAAGTTCTCGAGTCGCCTGCTGGCGACCAGGTCGCGCCCGAACGCGATGACCGCATCGCGGTCTTCGAGCGGGCGGCCGGCGAGATCGACCAGCTCCGCGTGATTGAGCTTGGCGAGATAGATCCGCTCGCCGAGCGCCGGCTTGACCGCGGCGCCGCTCGTGTCGAGGATGAATTTCCCGCCGGCCTCGGCCACCAGCCTTGCCGCCTGGGCGTAGAAATCGAGCGGCGCACCCGGCGGCACGCTGCCGCTGGCGACGAGCGTGCCGCGCGTGGCCCCGCTGGCCGAAACCGCGGCGAGACAGGCAGCGCACTCGTCTTCCGACAGCACCGGGCCCGGAAACGTGAGCGTGTAGCGGTCTCCGGTCTTGCGATCCGTGATCAAGACGCTGATGCGCGTCGCGTCCTCGATCGCGATCGGGCGATGGTGGAGTCCGGCGCGGTCGAGCGCGTGGTTGAGCTTCTCGCCCTCGGGGCCGCCGGCGGTGTGGATGGCCAGGCTGTCGAGGCCGAGCGCACGCATCACGCGCGCCACGTTGAGCCCACCGCCGCCGGGATCCCAGCGCACGACCTTCGCCCGCAGCTTTTCGCCGGGGCGCCAGCGATCAACCTCGACGGAAATATCCGCCGAGGGATTGAGCGTCAGGGTCGCGACCGGGGGAGCCAGTGCCATCGCGCCATCATAACGCGGAATTTGCGCGTCGGCTGCCGCCCTGCAACGGCAATCTGACGCAGAGACACATCAAGCGGCCCGCGAACGCAATGCGTGACACGATCGACCTTCGTTGTTCGGCGCGGCTCTTTACGTTCGAGCGCGGCTTCGGTTCCGCGCCGCTAGAGGCCGAGCACGCGCTCGGCGTTGCCGTGAAAGAGTTTCTCCATCATGCCCGGCGCATAGCCGAGCTCGTCCCATTCGCGGAAGATGCGCTCGTAGGGCATGCTCGGGTAGTCGCTGCCGAACATCACCTTGTCCTGCAGTCGCCCGCGGATATCCCTCTTGAGCTGCTCGGGCAGATATTTCGGTGCCCAGCCCGACATCTCCCAGAACACATTGCCCTTATGCAGCAGCACCGCCGTGGTCTCGTCGACCCACGGCCAGCCCGGATGCGCAGCGACGATCTTGAGATTGGGAAAATCGGCGGCGAGATCGTCGATGGCCGAAGGATGCGCGTGACGGATGCGGGCACCCATGCCGCCGGGCAGTCCCGCCCCCATGCCGGTGGTGCCGACGTCGATCATCACCGCCGCTTTCAGCGCATCGATGGCCTCGAACAAGGGATAGATGCGCCGGTCGTTGACGGCGAAGTGCTGCATGATCGGGTGGAAATGGAAGCCGATGAAGCCGAGCTGCTCCACGGCCTTCTGCGCCTCGGCGGTCGCGTCGGGCTTGAACGGATCGAGCGTGCCCCAGCACTGGATCACGCGGTCGGAATGCCGCTTCCACATGCCGTGCACATAATCGTTGGTGCAGGGCGGCGTCTTCACCGTCGTCTCGAGGTCGAGGGCCACGAGACAGGCCTCGACGCCGGCGGCGGTGAACTCCGCGATCACCGCCTCTTCGCTCTTCGGCACCCAGGCGCGCTTCCAGTATTTCGCCAACGCCTCGACATAGGGGCCCTGGCTGTCGATCCAGGCCTGCGTGCCCGGATAGCAGTGAAGATCGATGATGCGCATGCGCTCAGCCGGCCGCCGCGGTTTCGCCGGTCTTGGCGGCGAGCCGCTCGACCAGGGTCTTCTTGGAGACCTTGCCGAAGGTGGAGACGGGGAACTCGGGCAAAATTTCGATCCGCTCGGGCAGCTTGTGGCGCGCGATCTCCTGCGTTTCCAGGAACGCCACCAGCTCGCCGAGCGTGAGCTTGGCGCCGGGCCGCAAGACGAGGCACGCGCACATGCGCTCGCCCAGGCGCGGATCGGGATAAGGCACGCAGGCGACGTTCATCACCGCCGGATGCGCCAGGATGAGGTTCTCGATCTCCTCGGCACTGATCTTTTCGCCGCCGCGGTTGATCAAGTCCTTCTTGCGCCCCTCGACCATGTAGTTGCCCGAAGGATGGCGGCGCATGAGATCGCCCGAGCGATAGAACCCGTCGGAGGTGAAGGCGCGCGCGTTGTATTCGGGCACGCCGAAATAGCCGCGGAGAGTGTAGGGTCCGCGGCAGCAGAGTTCCCCTACCTCGCCATCGCGCACCTCGCGGTCGTCGTCGTCGACGAGACGCACTTCGTCGTCGGGGCTCACCGGCCTTCCGGCGGTCTCGAGCTGCGCGCCGTCGGCGTCGTCGCGGCGCACGAACATCAGCAGGCCCTCGGCCATGCCAAAATTCTCCTGCACGAAGGCGTTGGGAAAAAGCTCGCGCGTCTTCAACTTGATCTGCGGCTGCAGGCGCTGGCCGCCGCTCTGGATCAGGCGCAGCGAGGAAAGATCGTATTTGCCGATCCCGGGGTCGTTGATCCAATCGATCAGCAGCGCCGGCACCAGCGGCACATGCGTCACGCGATGGCGTTCGATGAGCCGGAAGACGTCGCTGGCGCGCGCGCTCTGGCCGAGCACGACCTTGGCGCCCTTGAAGAAGGCACCCTGGATGCCGGGACAGGCGAGCGGCAGATTGTGCGCGACCGGCAGCGCGAGCAGCAGCGCCGAATCGTCGGTCACCTCGGTGACGTCGGCCGCGGTACTGGAATTGTAGGCGTAGTCGTTGTGCGTGCGCGGGATGAGTTTCGGAATCCCGGTCGTGCCGCCCGAGAGCTGGAACACGGCGGGATCGGTGGGATCGATCCGGATCGCGGCCAGGTCGGACGCGGGCCGGCGGGCGGGCTTCCGGATCAGCTCATCGAGCGAGACGAAACCGGGCGGTGCGGCGCCGAGGACAAGGCCGAGGCGCAAGCTCGGGTTCCCGGCGCGGATGCGCGCCACCATCGGCGGGAATTCGAAATCGCGGACGCGGTCCGGCACGACGCAGGCGACTGCGCCGGACAGTGCGGCGAATTGCGAAATCTCGCGATAGCGATGCGCGACCAGCGCCGCGATCGGGATGCAGCCGACTTTCTGCAGCGCGAAGTAGAGAGTCACGAACTCGGCGACGTTCGGAAGCTGTACGACCACGCGGTCGAGCGGCTTCAAGCCGAGATCGAGCAGATTGAGCGCGAGATTGGTCGAGGTGGCGTCGAGCTCGGCATACGCGACGCTGCGCTCGCGATCGACCACGGCGATCCTGCCGGCATGGCGGGCGAAGACCTCGGCGAATTCCTGCGCCAGCGAGCGGTCGCGCCAGTAGCCTTTCGCACGATAACGCGCGGCGAATTCGGCGGGGAATGGCACGACGCCGTCCAGCACGCTGCTGCTTCTCCCTCTCCTGCGTTTCGATTTTTCGGCGCGATTTATGGGCGAGATTCCTAGGGCCGGCACCGGACTCGGTCAAGCTTGCCCGCCCGGCCGAAGAATCATTCTTGCGTGGAAGCGGCATGGATTGCAGTCTCTGCGGGCACGCGGACGGGGAGAAGCGAAGTGACCGGGCGCAAGCTCGACATCTACAACCACGTGCTGCCCAAGGCCTTCATCGCGCGCATGCGCGAGCTGGCGCCGGGCCGCGGCGACATGATCAAGCGCGTGACCAGCATCCCGATGCTGCACGACATCGCGGCGCGCATCCGCATGATGGAGCAATGGCCGGGTTATCAGCAGGTGTTGACGCTGGCCAATCCGCCGATCGAAGCCATTGCGGGCCCGGGCGATTCGCCCGGCCTCGCGCGGCTCGGCAATAGCGAGCTCAAGAATATCTGCGTGACGCGGCCCGACAAGTTTCCGGCGTGGGCCGCGTCGCTGCCGCTCAACAATGTGCCGGCTGCGCTCGAGGAGATGGACCGCGCGATCGCCGAGGGCGCGCGCGGCATCCAGATCTTCACCAACGTCAACGGCCGCCCGCTCGACGACCCCGAATTCTTCCCGATCCTCGAGCGCGCGGCCAATCACCACCGCGTGCCGATCTGGATGCACCCGGCGCGCGGCGCCAATGTCGCCGACTATCCGGGCGAGACCAAATCGAAATACGAGATCTGGCAGGTGCTGGGCTGGCCCTACGAGACCAGCGTCGCCATGGCGCGCATCGTCTTCTCCGGATTGCTCGACCGTCTGCCCGAGATGCAGATCGTGACGCACCATCTGGGCGCCATGATCCCCTATTTCGAAGGCCGCGTCGGCCCGCTCTGGGATCAGTTGGGCTCGCGCACCTCGGACGAGGACTACGCCGCGCTGCTGAAGCGCATGGCCAGGCGGCCGATCGAATATTTCCGCATGTTCCATGGCGACACCGCCGTGGGCGGCTCGCGCGCCGCGATCTGCTGCGGCTTGAACTTCTTCGGGCCGGACCGCGTGCTGTTCGCCAGCGACTGCCCGTTCGATCCCGAGGGCGGGCCAATGTTCATCCGCGAGACGATCAAAGCGATCGACTCGCTGGATGTATCCGAGGAGGACCGGGGCAAGATCTATTTCCGGAATGCGCTGCGGCTGATGCGGATGAAGGAGCACGACCACTGACGATGAGGTCGGCTGCCGCTCCCCCCTTGAGGGGGAGCTGTCCAGCGCGCGCTCGCCCGCTGGACTGCGGGGGCACTTCCGGCGTCGTGACGCTGGAGAGGAGACCCCCACCCGTCGGCGCGCCCGCGCAAGCGCGGGCCCGCCGCCGACCGCCCCTCAAGGGGGCGGTGAAGACTTGGCCGAGGCCGCACTCGTGTTCCCACTTACGTCACCGCGCTGAAGCCGCCATCGACGACGAGGATCACGCCGCTCACCGCCTTGTTGCCTTCGATGAGGCTCAGCGCCGCAGCGGCCACGTCCTCGGCGGTGACGACGCGGCGGAGCGGCGTCTGCTTGGCGCGCGCGGCCATGAGCTCGTCGTATTTGTCGCCGAGCATGCGCTCCATCCACTCGCCTTGCATCCAGCCGGGGGCCACGCCGTTGACGCGGATGCCGGCGGGGCCGAGCGCACCCGCGAGCGCCTTGGTCATGGTCCAGAGGGCTCCCTTGCTGGCCGAATAGGGCAGCGGCTGCGGGCCCGGCCGCGCGCCCACGATGCTGTTGGTGTTGACGATGCACGCGCTCTTCGATTGGCGCAGCAGCGGCGTTGCGTGCTTGGTGACGAGAAAGACGCCGCGCACATTGACGGCGAAGACGCGGTCCCATTCCTCGGCCGTGACCTTCTCGAAATCGCGCGCGAGTGTCGCGATGCTGGTGCCGGCATTGTTGCAGAGCACATCGAGCCGGCCGAAACGCTGCTTCACCGCCTGGATCATCGCGACGACGCTTTTCTCGTCGGCGACGTCGCCGGGCGCCAGCAGCGCCGCGGCACCCGCCGTCTCGCATTCGGCCGCGGTCTTCTTGGCGCCGTCGGCGCTGCGGCTGTAGTTGATCGCGACGTCGTAGCCCGCCTTGGCGAGCGCCGCGGCCTCGGCGCGCCCTATCCCGCTCGATGCGCCGGTGATCAGCGCCACCTTCTTTTGCGTCGCCACGGCTGCACGTCCCCCTCGTTGGCGCGGGCGACACTACGCAACTTTCGGCGCGCGTGCGAGGCGCGAACGCGACCGCGACCCTGGGCATGGCCGCCTTCGCGCGGAAGGAATGTTCAGGCCCGCGCCGGCGTGCCATCATTCGGCGGCTTCGAGGGGGCACGGCATGAGCGCGCCGCCGCGCGGATTCGATCTTTTCTCGCTGAAGGACCAGGTCTTCGTCGTGACGGGGGCTTCCTCGGGCATCGGTCTGGCGATCGCCGAGGGGCTGGCCTCGGTCGGCGCCATCGTCGGCCTCAACAGCCGCAGCCGCGAGCGGCTCGAAGCGCACGTGCGGAAGATCCCCGAAAGCTTCGCGCTGCCGTTCGACGTGACCGATCTCGCGGCTGGCGAAGCGGCGCTCGACGGCGTGGCGAAGCAATACGGCCGGCTCGACGGCCTCGTCTGCAATGCCGGTGCGCGCGACCGGCGCAAGCTCGAGGCGGTGGAGACCAAGGATTTCCGCGCGCTCGTCGAAACCAATCTCGTGGCGCCCTATCACCTGGCGCGCGTCGCCGCGCGCCACATGCTGGCGCGCGGCCGGGGCCGCATCATCTTCATCACCTCGCTGGCCGACAGCTTCGCCATGGCCGGCGACATCGCCTACCCGGCCACCAAGGCGGGACTTGCCGGCCTCGTGCGCTCGATGGCCGTCGAGCTCGGCGAGCGCGGCATCAACGTGAACGGCATCGCACCCGGCACGGTGCGCTCGGAGATGAACGCAGGTATTGCGAACGATCCGCAATGGAAGGGCATCGTCGAGCGCAGCGTGCCCTTGAAACGCTGGGCCGAGCCCGCCGAGCTGGCAGGTGCCGCGATCTTCCTCGCCTCGGCCGCGAGCAGCTATGTGAACGGCCAGGTGCTGTTCGTCGACGGCGGCACCAGCATATTGCTGTTCAACTGACCGGGCATGCGCGCCGCGCGGCCGCGCGATATGGACAGCGCCGCCGCGCGTGGCCGATAATCGCGGCGAAATCCCGAGAGGGCATCGAGCCAT
This sequence comes from Alphaproteobacteria bacterium, assembly GCA_036555425.1. Lineage (GTDB taxonomy): Bacteria > Pseudomonadota > Alphaproteobacteria > Bin65 > Bin65 > SBBV01. Next base: position 7,892 of record DATBLL010000077.1, read on the forward strand.
GCCGGCTGCCAAGACCATTCCGGCCATCCGCGGCGTTCATCACACCGCGTTCCGCTGCCGCGACGCCGCCGAGACGCGGCGCTTCTACGAGGGCGTGCTCGGGCTGCCGCTGGCGGCGGCGCTCGCCTTCGATGAGGAGCCCGGCACCGGCGCGCCGCTCAGATACATGCACCTCTTCTTCAAGATGGGCGATGGCAACTACATCGCCTTCTTCGATCTGCCCGAATCCGCCGACGAATCACGGTTCAAGAAGAAGTCGGGGTTCAATCTCCACATCGCGTTCGAGGTCGCGGCCGAGGCCGATCTCCATGCGTTCCAGCGCCGCTTCGAGGAGAACGGCATCGAGAACCACGGGCCCATCGACCACCATTTCGTCAAGTCGATCTATGCCTGGGACCCCAACGGCATCCAGATCGAGATCACCTGGCGCGATCCCGCCCACGACAGGATCATGGCCGCGGAGCGCGCCAAGGCCGGCACGGCGATGAAGGGTTGGGACAAGGAGACCGTGCCGCTCAAGGCGGGCAAGCTGAAGCTTCGCCCCGCGGCGAGCAATTAATCGCTCCTTTCAGCCCGTTATCCCGAGCGAAGCGAAGGATCTTGCATGCGCAGAATGACGGCACGCGCGTTCGTACGGCGCCGGCGCAGGCCTCGCTTGGGTCCACGAGATCCTTGGCTTCGCTCAGGATGACGGCTTAGGGCATGTCCACCCACGGCGCCTTCGAGTACGCGCGCGAGCCCTTTCTCGTCGTCTTCAAGGAAGAGACGCCGATCAAGGAAACCTATGCCGGCGAGGTCGGCACCATCGTGCTCGAAGGCCATCGCTTGCGGCCCGCGGGGCGCCCCTCCAAGACCGTCGTCGTCTTCATGCATCCCATCGGCGGCACGCAATATCTGCCGCTGCCTGCGGCGCTAGCGCGCGCCGGCATCCACGTGATCTCGTGCAACAGCCGCTATCCGCGCAACGACAGCGCGCTCATCATGGAGAAGGTGGCGCTCGACCTCGCCGCCTGCATCCGCCACGCGCGCGAGAAATTCGGCTACGAGCGCGTCGTGCTCGGCGGCTGGAGCGGCGGCGGTTCGCTTTCGCTCTTCTACCAGTCGCAGGCCGAGCGCCCGAGCGTGACGAGCACGCCGGCCGGCGATCCGCCGGATTTGACGCGCGCGGTCTTGCCTAAGGCCGACGCCATCATGCTGTTGGCCGCGCATACGAGCCGGGCCAAGACGCTGACCGAATGGATGGATCCCTCGATCGCCGACGAGCGCGATCCGGAGAAGCGCGACCCGGCGTTGAACCTCTATCACCCGGATGTGCCGAAGCCACCCTATGCGCCGGATTTCGTCGCGCGTTATCGCGCGGCGCAGATCGCGCGCAACCGGCGCATCACGGCCTGGGCTGAGGAGCGCCTCGCCGCGGCGCGCAAGCGCGGCGAGCATACCCTCGAGCACTGCTTCGTCGTCTATGGAACCATGGCCGATCCCGCCTGGCTCGACGCGACGATCGAGCCCAACGGCCGCCGCGCCGGCTGGTGCCTGATGGGCGACCCCCGGATGGTCAACGACGCGCCCGCCGGCCTCGCGCGCTTCTCGACACTCAGGAGCTGGCTGTCGCAATGGAGCTATGACCGCTCCAACGCCGACGGCCCCGCCTCCGCCGCGCGCATCTCGGTTCCCGCGCTCGTGATCGAGAACGGTGCCGACGACGGGTGCCTCCCCCACCACAACCGCCGCTTCCTCGCCGCGCTCAGATCGGAGAAGGAGCACTGCGTGATCGAGGGCGCAAACCACTATTATTTCGGCCAGCCGGACAAGGCCGCCGAGGCCGTGACGGCGATCCACGATTGGCTCGGGCGGCGGAGGCTGCTCGACTAGCTGCAAGGATCCGGGCGCACGCCGCGCCGCAGCGTCCTACTCGCCCAGCGTCCCCGTCACGCGGTTGAACTTGCCGTCCTTGATCTGGGTGAGCACGAAGGCCCTTGTGCCGAGGCGGCGGTCGGGACCGAAGCTCATCGGCGGCGAGCCAAAGATGTTCTGCCAGTCCTTGATCGTTTCGCTGGCGGCGATGAATTTCTCGATCGTGAGCTCCTTCCCGGCCCGCTCGAGCCCCAGGATCGTGAGTTCCATCATGTCGTAGCCGATCGCGGCCGAGACGTCGGCCGGCTTGCCGAAGCGCTCCTGGTAGCGCTTCATCCACGCCTTGACCGGCTCTGACTCGCCCGCTGCGTCGAACGGCACGTATTGGCACTGCACATAGAAGCCTTCGACCGCGTCCTTGCCGATTCCGGGCACGGCCGCGTTGCACGCCGCCGCCGAGGTGAGCACGTCGACTTTCCAGCCGACCTTCTTGAGTTCGAGGCCCAAGCCCGCCGTCTCGCGCACGACCGTGCCGGCGACGATGAGATCGGGATCGGCCTGGCGCATGCGCGCCACCTGAGAGGAGAAGGAGGTGTCGCCGCGCTTGTAGCTGGCGACGGCGACAACGGGAATCTTCATGGCCTGGGCCTCGGCCTCGGCCGCCTCGCGCAGCTCCTTACCGAACTCATCGTCCTGATACATGATCGCGATCTTCTTCTTGCCCTGCTTCTCGGCCACGTAACGGACCGCGGCGCGCATCTGGTGGTCGTAGGGCGCGGCCATGCTGAATTTCAGCTTGTTGAAGGGCTCGTACATCGCGCGGTGATTGGTGCCGGGATACATGAAGGGCACGCCTGCCTCGAGCACGATCGGCATCGTCGCCAGCGCGATGGGGGTGCCGAGCACGCCCACCATCGCGAAAACTTTGTCCTGCTGAATCAGCTTCTGTGCCGCAAGCACGCCCTTCTTGGGATCGTAGCCGTTGTCCTCGCCGACGAGGACGAGCTTCCGCCCGTGCACGCCGCCCTTGGCGTTCTGCTCCTCGATGCGCAGGATCTTGCCGTTCCGCATCGGCTGGCCCCAGAAGACGATGGGCCCCGAGAGATCGTCCTGCGTGCCGAGACGGATCTCGGTGGCGCTGACGCCGCGGACCTCTTGCGCGGCGGTAATCCCGGAAGCGAGCATCGCAGCCAACAAGGCGGCGATGCTCGGCGTCGTGACGCGCGGTTTCATATTCGTTTCCTCCCTCGAATGGCTGTGCCGAGCCTTCTCGATATTCTAACAGGCGTTCGCGTGTGGCGTCATCCTAGGCGCCGTACATGGCCTCGATCTCCTTCTTGTACTTATCGTTCACGAATTTGCGGCGGAGTTTCAGGGTCGGGGTCATCTCCTCGTCCTCGGCGGTCAGGAGAATGTCGAGCAGATGAATCTTCCGGATGCGCTCGACATTGGCGAGCTGCTTGTTGACCTTTTCCACCTCGCTCCAGATGAGATCCTTGATGGCCGGCGCGCGCGTGAGGCTCGCATAGTCGGTGAAGGGAATGCGGTTGGTCTGCGCGTATTTTGCCACGTTCTCCTGGTCGATCATGACGAGCGCGGTGAGATAGTTGCGCCGGTCGCCGATGACGATGGCGTCGGTGACGTAGGGACTGAATTTCAGGCGATTCTCGATCTCCGACGGCGTGATGTTCTTGCCGCCCGAGGTGATGATGATGTCGCTCTTGCGGTCGGTGATCCTGAGCCGGCCCTCGGGGGTGAAAGCGCCGATGTCGCCGGTGTGGAGCCAGCCGTCGCGGATCGTCTCGGCCGTGCGCTCGGGCTTGTTGAGATAGCCTTGGAATACATGCGCGCCGCGGATGAGGATCTCGTGCTCGGGCGAGAGGCGGATCTCGGTGCCGCTCAAGGGACGGCCGACCGTGCCGAGCGCGAATTCCTCGGGCTGGTAGAACGTGGCGATGCCCGAGCACTCGGTCTGGCCGTAGATCTCGAAGATTGGAATGCCGAGCGCCACGTACCAGCGCATGATCTCCTGCGAGATCGGCGCGGCACCGCTGCCGATGAGGCGCGCGCGAGAGAGACCGAGCAGGCGCTTGGTGTTGCGCAGCACCAGCAGCTCGGCCAGGACATAGAGAGCGCGCAGCCAGGGCGGCACCGGCCACTTCGCCATCTTGCGGTCGGCCACGGCATAGGCGATGGCGCTCGCGCGGCGGAAGATCGCGCGCTGCAAGGGTGTCGCGTCCTCGAGCGTCATCGCGACCAGCGAATGCAGCTTCTCCCAGATGCGCGGCACGGCGAAGAAGACCGTGGGCGAAACCTCGCGCAGGTTCTCGAGCACCGTATCGGGGCTTTCGGCGAAGTGCACGACGCCGCCATAGGCGAGCGGGCGCATCGCCGTCATCATGCGCTCGGCCATGTGGCAGAGCGGCAGGAAGGCGAGAGTGTCGTCGCTCTCGGCCGTCGGCGCCATCTCGCCCCAGCGGTCGATGGCGAAGACGAGATTTCCGTGCGAGAGGATGGCGCCCTTGGGCGGGCCGGTGGTGCCCGAGGTGTAGACGAGGATCGCGCGGTCCTCGGGCCTGGTCGCGTCGACAAGTTCGTCCCACCGCTGTGGCGCCCGCGCCACTTCGGAGCGGCCGAGCTCCAAGAGATCGGCGTAGCTCATCACCAGCGGATCGGCGAAGCGCTTCAAGCCGGTCATGTCGTATACGATCACGCGGACGAGGCCCGGCATGCGCTCGCGGCGCTCCAGCACCTTGTCGAGTTGCTCCTCGTCCTCGACGAAGAGGAAGCGCGCCCCGCTGTCGTTGACGATGTATTCGACCTGCTCGCGCGACGACGTCGGATAGAGCCCGACCGAGACGGCGCCGAGACCGATGATGCCCATGTCGGTCCAGAGCCATTCGGGGACGGTCTCGGCCAGTACACCCGCGACCTCGCGCGGTTTGAGGCCGAGCGCCGCGAGGGCCAGCCCCGTCCAGCGCGCCCGGTCGCCGTAGTCGCGCCACGTCACCTTCTGCCAGATGCCGAAATCCTTGTGCATCATGGCCGTGCGCACGCCGCGCGCCGCCGCGGTGTGGCGGAAGAGTTTTGCGACCGTGTCGCAGCCGAGCGGGATGATGGAGGCGCTCACCGCCACTGCTTCTTCCTCTTCCACCGCCGCACGCCGCGCACGCCGGCGTCGCGGATGCCGAGATAGAATTCCTTCACGTCCTCGTTGCTCTTCAAGCGCTCGGCGGTGCCCTCCAACACGATGCGTCCGCCTTCGAGAACGTAGCCGAAATCGGCGACGTCGAGCGCCATCTTGGCGTTTTGCTCGACCAGCAGCATCGCCGCGCCGCTTTCCCCCTTGAGCCGGCGGACGATGCGGTAGATTTCCTGCACCAAGAGCGGCGAAAGGCCGAGCGAGGGCTCGTCGAGCAGGATCAGCTTCGGGCGCGCCATCAGCGCGCGGCCGATCGCGAGCATCTGCTGCTCGCCGCCGGAGAGATTGCCGGCCATCTCCACGGCGCGGGCCCGGAGCGCCGGAAAGTACGCGAAGATGCGCGCGAGACCCTCGGCGACGCCGTCGCCGCCGCGGCGCAGAAAGCCGCCCATCTTCAAATTGTCCAGCACCGAGAGATGGCGGAAGACCTCGCGCCCCTCGGGCACATGGGCGATGCCGGCCGCCGCCACGTCCCAGGATTGGCGGCCTTGGATCTCCGCGCCGGCGAAGCGGATCGTGCCGGCCTCGGGGTCGAGCGCGCCCGAAATCGTCTTCAGCAGCGAGGTCTTGCCCGCGCCATTGGCGCCGAGCACGGCGACGACGCTACCCTCGGCGACGTCGAGGCTGATGCCTTTCAACGCGGCGACGGGCCCGTAATACGATTCGACATTGCGCAGCTCGAGGAGCGCCATGTCAGGCCCCGAGATAGGCGGCGGCGACATTGGGATCGCGCTGCACATCGGCGGGCGTGCCCAGCGCCAGCACGCGGCCCGAGCTCATCGCCAAGACGCGGTCGGAAACAGCGGAGACGAGGCTCATGTCGTGCTCGATCATGACGATGGTCATGTCGAGGTCGTCGCGCAGGTCTTGGATCCAGAAGATCATGTCGCGCGTCTCCTCGACGTTGAGGCCCGAGGAGGGCTCGTCGAGCAGAAGCAGGCGCGGCTCGGCCGCAAGCGCGCGCCCGAGCTCGACGATCTTCCGCACGCCGTAGGGCAAGCCGGCGACGAGCACGTCGCGATACTTGCCGAGCTCGAGGAAGTCGATCACCTCCTCCACCTTCCTCCGGTCGGCGAGCTTCTCGCAGCGCACGAAGCGCGTAAACAGCGTCTGCTGCACGAGATTGCTGCGATCGTGCCGGTAGCGGCCGAGCATCAGATTGTCGAGCACGGTCGCATTGTCGAACAGGTTGATGTTCTGGAACGTGCGCGCGATGCCGGCGCGCACGACCTCGTGCGGCGAAATGCGCGTGATGTCGTGCCCGCCGAAGACGATGCGTCCCTCGCCGGGCTCGTAGATGCGGCTGATCAGGTTGAAAAGCGTCGTCTTGCCGGCGCCATTGGGGCCGATGATCGCGAAGATCTCGCGCGCTTCGACGGCGAAGGACGCGCCGCCGACCGCGCGCAGGCCGCCGAAGCTGATGCCGAGATCGCTGACCTCGAGCAGCGCCATCACCATGTCTCCGCCTTGGCAAAGCTCTTGGCGCGGCGCAGCGAGCCCTTGCGGTAGAACGGAAACATCGCGCCGTAATGCTTGATCTTGCGCCAGATGCCGTGGAGGCCCGTGGGCTCCACGAGGATGAAGGCGAGCAGCACGAAGGCGTAAACCGCGGCCTGCAGGCCCGATTGTTGCGCGGCGGCTGGCGGCAAGTAATCCTTGGCCACGGCCACGAGCTGCGGCAGGGCGATGATGAGCACGGCGCCGAGGACGATGCCGTGCATCGAGCCGATGCCGCCGATGAAGATCATGACCAGGAACTCGATCGAGACGGCGATCGTGAACTGGCCGGGATCGATGTATTGGATCTTGTGCGCGTAGAGCGCGCCGGCGAGGCCGGTCAAGAGCGCGCTGACCGCGAAGGCGGTGAGCTTCACGCGCATCAGCGGCACGCCCATGCTCTGCGCCGCGGTTTCGCTGTCGCGGATCGCCATCATCGCGAGTCCGAGCGGTGCCCTCACGATGTTGCGCACGGCGAACAGGGCGGCGATCGCCACCACGAGAACAATGGCGTAGAGTTTCGCCTCGCTGTCGGCGACGAAGCCGGCGATGCTTATCTTGGCGAGGTTGAGGCCCGAGGCGCCGTTGGTGACGCTTTCCCAGCGCACGATGATCTCGTCGACGATGAAGGCGGCGGCGAGCGTCGCGATCGCCAGGTACATGCCCGAGAGGCGCAGCGCCGGCAGGCCGACGACGAGGCCCACCGCACCCGCCAGGAGGCCGGCGGCGAGGAATGCGAGCGGAAACGGGATGCCGTGCTTCTCCAGCACCGCCACGGTGAAGGCGCCGACGGCGTAGAAGGCGGAGTGGCCGAGCGAGATCTGCCCGCAATACCCCGACAGCAGCATGAGCCCCGCGCCGGCGACGACGTAGATGCCGATGAGCACGAGCTGCGAGAGATAGTAGGTGGGAAGGAGGAAAGGCGCCGCCAGCAGCGCTACGGCCAGCAGCGCATACCAGAAGGCCGCCGCGCCGTCACGGAACAGGCGGAAATCCTCGGCGTAGCTCGTCTTCTTGTAGAACTTCATGCGCTAGTGTCCTGATTCGGAAGTTCGCAGCATCGTCGGAGCGAGGGCTTCGAGAGTGCGAAGGCAGAATCGGTTGATGGCGGCGAGGATGTCATCGGCTGACTTGGTCCAGCGGAAGGGCTTTGGCTCGGCATTGTGGGCGT
>DATBLL010000043.1:0-9705 GCA_036555425.1 Alphaproteobacteria bacterium
GTCGGCCGAGCCGGCGACCTTCCTCTCGGTCCGCTTCCTCATCGTCATCCCGCTGCTGGCCGCGATTGCGCTGACGCGGCGCGCGCGCTGGCCGAATTGGCGCGGCGCGGGGCACTGGGCGGTCGTCGGCGTGCTGCTGCACGTCGTCTATCTCGGCGGCGTCTTTGCCGCGATCGCGAAGGGCGTGCCCGCGGGCGTCTCGGCGCTCATCGTCGGCATGCAGCCGCTCTTGACCGCGACGCTGGTCGGCCCGGTGCTCGGCGAGCGCGTGAAACTGGTGCAATGGGCGGGCCTGCTGCTCGGCCTCGTCGGGCTCGCGCTCGTGCTACGCGAGAAGATCGCGCTCGGGCAGGGCAGCGTATCCGGCTATCTGCTGTGCTTCGGCGCGCTTGGCGGCATCACGCTCGGCACGGTCTATCAGAAGCGCTTTTGCACCCGGATCGATCTCGTGACCGGCGGCATCGTGCAGTTCAGCGCCGCGCTCGCCGTTGCCGCCATCGTCGCGATAGCCTTCGAGAGCATGCGCGTCGCCTGGTCCGCCGATTTCTTCATCGCCGTCGCCTGGCTCGCGCTCGTGCTGTCGGTTCTGACCGTGGCGCTTCTGATGTGGCTGATCCGCCGCGGCGCCGCGGCCAAGGTCGCGAGCCTCTTCTATCTCACGCCGGCGGCGGCGGCGCTGATGGCCTGGCCGCTCTTCGGCGAAACCTTCGGCTTCGCCGGCCTGGGCGGCGTGGCGCTCACCGTCCTGGGCGTGGCACTGGCCAACCGCTGAACTGGCGTTTCGCGCCGGCCTCGGCTAGACAAATGCGCGCTGGAATTTTCGAGGAGATCGGGCGATGAGCGTTTCCCGCAGCGTGATGTGGGGCGAGCTCAAGGGCATGCGCAAGGTCGAGACGGTCGAGCAGATGCCGGCCGAGTATCGCGAAACCTTGCTCAAGATCGTCTATGCGCTGGCCTCCACCGAATTCGCCTCGGTCGAGCAGCACCAGGAATGGATCAACAAGGGCCCGACCGCGGAGGACCGCTTCGCCCAGGCGCAGATCTGCGCCGACGAGGCGCATCAGGGCTTCATCGACAGCCGCCTCTTGCGCGGCTTCGGGCCCGAAGGCGAAGCGCTGGCCGACCGCCTGCTCACCGCCAAGCGCGGCGAGCATCCGCTTCATGTATTCAACGTGCCGTTCGAGAGCTGGGCCGATCTCTGCGGCTTCTGCTTCCTGCTCGACCACGTCGCCTGGTATCACCTGCGCGCCTTCGAGGATTCGAGCTTCGCGCCCTTCGCCCGCGAGATGACGACGATGGTGCACGAGGAGCGCTTCCATGCCTCGTTCGGCGCGCGCCGCATCAAGGACCTCGTGCAGAACAAGCGCTACCAGGATCTCGCCAAGGCGGGTCCGGCCGAGGCGCAGAAGACCGTCGACAAATGGTACCCGCACGCGCTCGACACCTTCGGCGCGGCCAAGTCGAAGTTCAGCGACCTCGCGGTGACCTACGGCATCCGCCGCTGGGGCAATGAGGATCTGCGCCAGATGTGGAAGGCCGATCTCGACAAGCAGATCGCGGCGATCGGCCTTGCGGTGCCGGATTCGGGCGCGGGCCGGCTCATTCACTGAGCCGCGCGGCGGGCGGGCGCAGGAGCGCGTTCCGAAATAACGCTTTCATTCGATCCGTAGGGGCGGGTCCCCGACCCGCCCGTCTCAACGCGAGTATACGCGCGCAGGTCAATTGGGGTGGCAGCGCGGGCGGGTCGGGGACCCGCCCCTACGCAGGAGAGAGGCCCAATTCCAGTTATGCGAGACCTGCTCTACACGCCAACGGCCGCGCGGTAGACCTCGAGCAGCGCCTCCTCCTCTTCGCGGTCGGCGGCATTCATCTTGCGGAGGGAGACGACCTTCCGCATCACGCGCGGCTCGTAGCCGTTGCCCTTGGCCTCGGCGTAGATCTCGCGGATGTCGCCGGAAAGCGCCTTCTTCTCCTCCTCGAGGCGCTCGATGCGCTCGATGTATTTGCGCAGAACTTCGGCCGCGACCGGCCCGGCTTTGGCTTTCTTGCTGTGCTCGATCGGCCCCGTTCCGTCCGCCATGGCGCCCCGTCCTTCCGCGATTGCCTTGTTGGCGCGAAGCTAGCGGAACGGCGCGCGGCGACAATCGGGATTTCTCGCGCTGCTATCCACCGCCTGTGAACAGCGGGGACGACGATGCTGTCAGGCGACGAGATCGCGCGCGGTCATGTCGTGCACGAGATGCGGCGCGCCATAGTCGCGGAGCACGCGCAGCGGATCGCGATAGGCATCGTCGCCGATCCATTCCGAGCGTGGCATCGTCTTGCCGTCGAGCAGCGTGCCGAGCTTGCGGCCGTGGGCGACGATCTGGTTCCCGAAGCGGAGCCGCTCCCGCTCGTAGCGCGCGAGCGCCGTTTCGATCGCGCTCTCTTCGGCAAGCGCATCGGCCAGCGCGGCCGCGTCGAGCGCTGCCTTGGTGACGCCGGCCGCCACGTGCGGGCGCGCGACGAACGCGGCGTCGCCCAGCAAGACGACGCGTCCTGCGACCAGACGCGGCGATTCGAGATCGGAGATCGCTTGGAGCAGCGGCTGCGGCGTGTGGCGGATCACCGCCGCGAGATCGGGCGCAATTAGCTCGCCCGCGCGTTCCTTGAGCGCGCGAATGATCGCGGGTCGGATCAGCGGCGGCGGAATCGAGACGCCGTGCTGGAGGCCGCGCTCGTCGGTGCAGAGATCGTCGAGCGCGGCTGCATCGGCCGGGCGATACCAGATGAAGTAATAGCGCCGGTGGCCGGGCCGCATGTCGTCGGCGGGGCCGGGCACGGGCATGGCGAGCGCCATCTCGCCCGCGGGGAACGAGAAGGCGAGCTTGTCGAACAGCTCGCGGTGGATGGCGGGGGGAACGTCGCGCTCCTCCATGATGCCGCGCCAGGCGACGTAGCCCGCGTAGCGCGCCTCGACTTCGGGCATGAGCTGGCGCCGCACGGTCGATTGATTGCCGTCGGCGGCGATCAGCAGATCGCCTTCGGCGGTGGCGCCGCCGACGAATTGCGCGATGACGCGATTTTCTCTCTGATCCACGCGCTCGAGCGCCTTGCCGGCGAGATAGTGCTCGTCGGGCGCCGTCTCGCGCAACGGCGCATAGACGCGGGACCACGTGCTCGACGCCATCTGCCGCGGGTGGAGGTGCACGACGCGGCCCGCGGCGTCGAGCCACACATAGGCGCTCATCGGCACCGCCATGGAAACGTCAAGCCGCGCGCCCGCGCGGCGCATCGTCTCGGCGAGCTCGCGCGTGGTGCCGAGGCCGGCGCCGCGCGAGGCCAGCGCTTCCTTCGAGCGCTCGAATATCGTGGCGGTCCAGCCGATCTTGCGCAGCAGGCTCGCGGCGAAGAGGCCGCCCAGCGAGCCGCCGATGATCAGCGCATGCTTGCCGGTTGCCATCGCGGGCCGGGTGCGCGCGGCGGCCCTGCGTCCTCAGTGCTTGTGGGATTGCGCGAACTTCGCCTTCTGGTCGGCGTTCGCTTCCTTCTGGTGCTTCTTCTTCCACTCTTCGTAGGGCATGCCGTAGACGATCTCGCGCGCCTCGGGGTCGCTGAGCTTGACGCCCTTCTCCTCCGCCGCAGCGAGATACCATTTGGAGAGGCAGTTGCGGCAGAAGCCGGCCAGGTTCATGAGGTCGATGTTCTGCACGTCGGTGCGCTCGCGCAGATGCTTGATAAGCCGGCGGAAGGCGGCGGCTTCGAGCTCGGTGCGGGTCTTGTCGTCCATGGCGGTCCTCGGCCAAAGGCGCAGATGCGCCTAACCTGCGGCGCGCCGCCGCCGATGTCCAGGGTGCAGTCCGCGCGCCGAAACGGCGGGCCGAATCGGCCGGCCGAAACGGGTGCGGGCCGGACTGGGAAGCCCGGCCCGCCAATCGACGAGATAGGGGGCGTCGCGCGATGCCCTCGTTGCCATGAGGGGGTTGCCCTCCTGTCCGGCTCGCCGAGGTCGGACGCCGTTTCGTAGGTCTCCAGGCGCGTACGCACCCAAGACGCGAAGGGCGCCCCACACACCGCGCGACAGCATCCTTCTCTCACATCGCGCGGATACACACATTGATCTGCGTCAATCGCACCGCGCCGGCGCGCTTCCAGCGTCAGGAAGCGCCACGATGCAGCCGCGTGATGCTGTGCACCACCGCCGCCACTTCGGCGTCGGGCAGCGGCGGACGGCAGCGCACGCGGTTCCAGCACAGCAGCAATTCGAGGACCACGTCCGGGTCGACCTCGCGCCAGAGCAAGTGGCCGGCCAGCGACGCCATCGTGTTGTTGCGCTGACCTTCGTCCACGCCGCCGCGCAGCAGATCGATCCAATACTGCGTCGGGTGCCCGGCGCCGGACGGCGTCGCCGCGACGAGACGGAGCAGAGAGGATCCGAGGCCCGCCAGGGCGCATTCTCCCGGCGCGTGGCCGGGCAGCCAGGCATAGCGCCGACCCGACGGGTGCAGCGAGGGCGGTGCCACGACCAGGCCCCCGTCGCCGCGCAAATCCACGCCGGGCAGGAGCCCGGCCTTGTTGAGTGTCGGGCGCCCGGGATGGGCGAAATAGAGATGCCGACCGCCGCCGCCGGTCAGGCATTCAACCGTGGCCGGCAGCGGGCCATGCTCGGCCGCGAAGCGGGCGACCGCCTCCGCTCCGCCGTGGGCGGGATCGATGTCGAGGACGACGATCCCCGAGATTGCCCCGGTGACGATGGCGACGTTTGCGTCGGGCCAGCGCGCGAACCATTCCGCGATCTCGTCGCGCCCCGCGCGGCGCGTCTGGAATTCGCGCCAGGCGACGAGCGGGCGCTTTTCGCGCGGCGCCACGGGCACGACCGACCAGCCACGGTCGGCATAGGCGCGGGCGGCCTCGAGGATCGTACCGGTGGGGCCTGCCATGCAACCTCCTTTGCCCTGCCCGCGTTACGCGGCGCCGCAGTCGGCGCGTTGATCCGGATCAATGCGGTTCCGGGCCACGATCGGCTTTTCTTTACACCGTTGCGCGCTGCGACCGCGCCGCGCCGGATCGGACACATCATCGCAAGGACGGACCATGAGCGCCCTCGGGCTAGCGGGCTTCGACCAGACGGTCCAGCTGACCAACAAGTGGCTTAACGAGCTCATGCTCGAGCTCGGCTGGAAACAGCGCAACCGCGCCATGCTGGCGCTGCGCGCGACGCTGCACGCGTTGCGCGACCGTTTGCCGACGCCGGAGGTGGCGCAGCTCGGCGCCCAGCTTCCGCTTCTGCTGCGCGGCGCCTATTATGAGGGCTGGCGTCCGAGGGCGAAGCCGGTCCGGGATCGCTACGGCCGCGGTTTCGTTGCAGAGATAGAGCATGCGCTGGGCGGGCGTCCGGGCCAGGCGCCGGTGAATGCCAAGCAGATCGCCGGCGCCGTCTTCGCCGTGCTGGACCGGCGGGTTTCGCGCGGCGAGATCGCACAGGTCCGCGCCTGCCTGCCTCCCGCCCTTCGTGTCTTGTGGCCTTAAGAAAGAACATCATGGAAACCGAACCGAAAATCGTTTTCGAGAATCTCGGCCCCTCCGACGCGCTCCGCCAGCGCATCCTCGACGAGATCGCCCATCTCGAGCAGTTCCATGGGCGGATGACCGCGTGCCGCGTCGTCCTGAGCGCGCCCGAAAAGCACAAGCACAAGGGCCATCTCTACCAGGTGCGCATACACCTCGCCGTGCCGGGCCGCGGCGAGATCGCGGTGCGGCCCAGCACGGCACAGCATCAGTGGAACCAAGACCCGCTGGTCGCGATCCGCAATGCCTTCGACGCGGCGCGGCGCCAGCTCGAGGACAAGACCCGGCGCATCCGCGGCGATGTGAAGGCGCACGAGCCGCAGGACCACGGCACCGTCGCGCGCATCTTCCCCGACGACGGCTACGGATTCATCGCCGGGGCCGACGGCCAGGAGATCTATTTCCATCGCAATAGCGTCGTGGGGGAGCGATTCGCCGAGTTGAAGCCGGGCGCCGCGGTGCGCTACGTGGCCGAAGCGGGCGAAAAAGGCGCGCAGGCGAGCACGGTCCACATCGTCGGCAAGCACCACGCTGCCTGAGGCGGTTCCGCTAGGCGACGTCCTCGACCGTCTCCGCGATCAACGCGTCCACCACTTTCGTCAGCGCCTCGCGTTTGTCGGCGCCGGCGGCGCGCGCGAGCGCGTAGACCTTGCGCTGGCGGTGCGCGCTGGTGCCGCGCTCGAGGATCTCCGGCGCGCGCGCCACCTCGGCCGTGCAGCCGAGCGCGGCCGCGTCTTCGCGCGTGAGCTCGACGAGCTCGCCCAGGAGATGCGCATAGGGCACGATCTCGCCTTTGCCGAAATCCACGAGCCCCTCGTCGATGCCGTAGCGCTGCGCGCGCCAGCGGTTCTCGCCGATCAGCATCGCGGCATAGCGCCGCCAGCGCTGGTTTGCGCGCTTCAAGCGCCACAGCATGCGCAGGATGCACACATAGAGCGCCGCGATGGTCAGCGTGTCCTCGACGAAGGTCGGAACGTCCGTGATGCGCATTTCGAGCGTCGGGAAACGCGCCGAGGGCCGCACGTCCCACCACAGCTTCGAAGCGTCTTCGATGAGCCCGGTTTTCACCAGAATGTCGACGTGGCGCTGATACTCGCCCCAGCTGTCGAACTGCTCGGGGATGCCGGTGCGCGGCAGCTCGTCGAAGACGGCGATGCGGTAGGATTTCAGCCCCGTATCCTCGCCGCGCCAGAAGGGCGACGAGGTGCTGAGCGCCAGGATGTGCGGCAGGAAATAGGCGATCTGCGACATGAGATCGATGCGCAGCTCGTTGTCATCGAGCGCGCAATGGACGTGCATGCCGCAGATGAGGAGCCGCCGCCCGACGCCCTGGAGGTCGCGCGCCAGGATCTTGTAGCGCTCCTTGTCGGTCGGCGTCGTCGATTCGTAGCCGGCAAACGGATGTGTGGCGGCGGCGACGATGGCGAGGCCGAACTCCGCCGCCACTTCGGCCGCGGTCCGCCGCAAGTGCTTGAGCTCGGCCCGCGCCGCGCCGATATCGGCGCAGGGCCGGGTGACGAGCTCGACCTGGCTGGTCAGGAACTCGGGCTTCACCTGGTCGCCGAGCCTGGCCTCGAGCGCCGTCATGAAGGCGTCTGGCCGGTCGTGGGCGAGATCGCGCGTCTTCCGGTCGACGAGGAGGTACTCCTCCTCGATGCCGAGGCCGAAGCTGGGGCCGCTGGCGCTCACGCGGCGCGCCCCGGGGCCGGCAGCGCAATGCCGGCCGCGGCGAAGGCGGCCGCGAACGCGTCCCCGACGATGCCGGCGCAATGCTCGGCGCCCGCGGCGGTGGCGATCATGTCCTGGCGGATCTCGATCGCGACATGGGCGAGGCCCGCGCGCTCGGCGTGGGTCACGATCGTGTAGCCGACGCCGTCGCGGGCCGAATAGGGCTCGTTGTCTCCGACGACGAGGTCGGTCTCGCGGCGGAGCGCGTCGAGGAGCGGCAGCGCGATGCGGCGGTCCTCGTTCCAGAGCACACCCACATGCCAAGGCCGGCGCGTGCGCTGGAATATCGGCGTGAAGGAATGGATCGAGACCACGGCTGGCGGCGCGCCGCGCTCCGCCTTCGCCGCGATGAGCCGCGCCACCGCATCGTGATAGGGCTTGAACAGCGCCTCGGCGCGCTGCAGCCGCTCGCCCTGCGAAAGGCCGCGATTGCCGGGCACGGCGACGCCGTCGCTTTCCGCCGGGATCGAGGAGGGGTCGTTGAGCGCGCGGTTGCAATCGATGACGAGGCGCGAATAGGCGGTGAGCGCCAGCGGCGCGTCGAAGCGGCGCGAGAGGCGGCGCGCCACATCGGCGGCGCCGATGTCCCAGGCGATGTGCTCGCGCAAAGGCACCAGGCCGAGTCCGAGATGATGGAGCGCGCGGGGCACGCGGTTGCTCGCATGGTCGCAGACGAAAACCAGCGCCGAAGCACCGCCGGCATTGACGATCTCGAACGGCGGCGGCTCGTCGCCGGCGAGCAGCGGGTGGAGGGCGTGGCTCAAGTTCAAGGGTTTCGCGTCGGCGGCGCGGCTCAGGCCCAGACGATGAAGGCCGTCAGCAGGCCGCCCAGCGTCACGTACTTGACCGCGTAATAGAGCTTGCGGTTGGCCTTCTTGAGCGCCTTCATCTCGACGCGCCCGCGATAGACGACGCCGAAGACCTTGTTGATCGCGCCGACGCGCTCGCCCTCTTCGTTCTTGGTGGCGCTGGCGCGCATCAAGACGCGGGCGAAGAAGCGGTTGAGCCAGCGCGCCGGCGCGAACACCATTGGCCGCTCGACGTCGGCGAACAGGATGAGGCGGTCCATGCCGCTCTCGTTGATCGCGCTGTGGATGTAGGTCTCGTCGAAGACTATGGCCTCGCCGTCGCGCCACGAATAGGGCTCGCCATCGATGTAGATGCGGCACTTCTCGTTATTGGGCGTGACGAGGCCCAAGTGATAGCGCAGCGAGCCGGCATAGGGATCGCGGTGGGCGAGCAGCTTGCCGCCGTCCGGCAGCAGCGCGAACATCGCCGCCTTGACCGTCGGCGCCTGCTTCAGGATCTCGACCGATTTCGGGCACAGCGACAGCGCCGAGGGGTGCGGCTTGCCGTACCAGCTCAAATAGAACCGTTTCCAGCCGCGGCGGAAGAAGGAGTTGAAGCCGAGGTCGTCGTATTCCTTCGAGGCTTTGACGTGCCCGGCGCGATAGAGGGCCATGCCTTCGTCGCGGAAGGCCTGCCAATTGTCGGCGAGGAGCTTCAGCTCGGGGAAGCGCGCCACGTCGATGCGCGGCTTGTTGGGCACCGCCGAGAACAGGTAGAGGAGGCAATTCACTGGCGCCAGCAGCGTCGAGTGGTCGGTCAGCTGGCGGAAGAAGCGGTGGCGCACGCGGCCGCGGAAATGGATCGCGACCGCGCTCAGCACGAAGGCATAGAGCACCAGGAATTTGGGCGCCAAGGCGGGCGCCAGGAACGAAGCCATTTGGGTCATGGCGTCGGCGGCGAGTTCCCCAGGGCCGGGGATGCCTGGTCCGGCCCGTTCGAGCAAGTCATTGCCCTTTTAAATTAATCTAGCACGGTCCAACCGCGCCGGGCAGGGGATTCGGCGCGGCCAATCGGCCTGGGCCCCGGGCCCGATCGACTGCAAGTCGTGGTTATCGCGCCTGCGCGCCGTCACGGACCGGCCCAGTCGAACGCGATGTGTTTGGCCGAATTCGTGGTCCATTGGAACTTGAAGCCGAACGCGTCGACCGAGCAGACCGTCGATTTACCCCAGGTGACGATCTGTCCCGGCCCGGTCTCGGAGCCGGGTGGGTTGGCGAGCTGCGGGTACTTTCCCGGCAGGCTCGTCGGGCCGGTCAGGGCCTTGGCCCAGGCTTTTACTTTGCCGGCGATCTCCGTTCCCCAATGCGCGCGATCGGGCGCGATCTCGAAGCTGATCCGCGCGCGCTCGGCGCCGCAAACCTGCCGGCCTTCGCTGAACAACGAAGCGACGAACGCCGGAAACCCTCCAACCCGGCCGCCGAAGATGCGCGGCAGCACCTCCGCTTGGCGCTCGTCGGCGCGCTCGTCGATGAAGATTCCGGCGGTGCCCTTGACCTTGCCCGCCCAGAGATCGCCTTCCCATCGCCCCACGCGGACGAAGCTCAAACCGTCGAGCTTGATGTCGCCGAAGTGGCCCTCGCG
>DATBLL010000082.1:0-3509 GCA_036555425.1 Alphaproteobacteria bacterium
CGGCTGTCTGCACGAAAGCCGGCGGCAGGCCCCGAAGATCGCGCGCCAGCAGCGGCGAGGCGCGCGGATCGCGCCGTGTCGCCGGATCGGGCGCGTAGTAGCCCATGAAGCGGTCGATCATCGGCTTGGTCAGCAGATAACCCTTGCCGAACGCATCGATCGAGGCATGGACGCCCGCCATGTCGGTGGCGGGATAGATGAGGAGCTGGAAGCACGGCGCCGGCGCGCGCTTTTCCTTCGCCAGCAGGGCTACGACCGCGGCGAGGTTGCCGCCGGCGCTGTCGCCGCCCACGGCGATCCTCAGCGGATCGGCATCCCAGGCCGGCGCATTGCCCGCGATCGCGGCGAAGGCGGCCCAGCAATCCTCGACGGCGGCGGGAAACGGGTGCTCCGGCGCGAGCCGGTAGTCCACGGAAGCGACGCGGCAGCGCGCTTTCTCCGCCAGGAACCGGCAGGCGCGGTCGTGCGTGTCGCGATCCCCAATGGCCCAGCCGCCGCCGTGGAAGAAGATCAGCAAGGCCGACGGATCCGGCGCGCCGACGGGCACGTAGAGGCGAACCGGCACTGGCCCCGCCGGGCCGGCAATGCCGCGCTCCACGACCGCGAACATCTCCGCCGGCGGCAGGCCGAAGGTGTCGGCGCGCTTCCGGTATTCGCGCCGCGCCTCCGCGATCGGCAGCGTATCGAGCGGCGGCCGCCCCGCCTTCTCGGCGATGGCCAGGATTTCGGCAAGCTGCGCATCGAGCGTCATGATCTTCCTCGAAAGGGGCGGCGGGGAGACGGGGAGAAGAAAGCAAGGATTGAACCACGGAGGACACGGAGAAAGATTTCTTTCGCGCGCCAGCGGGCGCGCATTCCCCATCTTTCTTCTCCGTGTTCTCCGTGTCGTCCGCGGTTCAAATCCTTTCTTCTCCCCGCCTCGCCGTGATTCTTCTGGTTACGGCACGTGGCCGAGGCGGCGCCAGGTCTCGTATTCGGCGCGGAACGCGGAGAGCGCGCTCCAGACGCGCTTGAAATTGGCGTCGGCGGCGCCCTCCTGCTCCGCGATGTCGAGCCAGGCCTTTTCGAGCGCGTCGAGCACACCCTGCGGCCAGCGTTGGAAGACGACGCCCTTGGTGCGCAGCTCGCGCAGCGCCGCCGCCTGCATCGCCTCGCCCTCGGAGAGCCCGTCGCGCACCGTGTCGCCGCAGGCCAATTCGATCTGCCCGCGCGTCGCATCGGGCAGCGCCTCCCAGGTCTTGCGGTTCACCAGGAGCTCGAGCGGCACCGTCGGCTGCTGCCAGCCGGGGAAATAGTAGTTGCTGGCGACGTTGTGGAAGCCCAAGCCGAGATCGATGAGCGGGAACGAATATTCGGCGCCGTCGATCGTGCCCTCTTTGAGGGCCGGCAGGATCTTGTTCGCCTCGATGTGGCGCGGATCGGCGCCGGCCTTGGTCAGCACGCGCGCCGCGAGCCCATAGGCGCGCACTTTGAGGCCCTTCAGATCGTCCGCGGTCTGCACCGGCTTCTTGAACCAGCCGCCACCCGCGGGCGTCGTGATGCCGCACAGCAGCGATTTCACGTTGAAGCGCTGATAGACCTCGTCGAGCAGATCCTGGCCGCCGCCGTAGTTGAGCCAGGCGACGTATTCCACCGCCTCCGGCCCGAAGGGAACGCCGCCGAAGACCGCGAGCGCGGGCTCGCGCGTCGCCCACATGCCGGGCGTCGACCAGCAGGCTTCGACCGCGCCCTTGCCTGCCGCCTCGATGCAGTTGGCGGGCGGCCCGAGCTTGCCCGGCTCTTCGAGCTCCAGCGCGATGGCGCCGGCCGAGGCGCGGCGGAGCTTGTCGGCGAATTTTCGCGCCAGCGAGCCAAATTGCGGCGTATCGGCCGGAAACGAGAGCGCCACCTTCCATTTGAGATAGGGCGAATCGGCGGCCGGCGTGCTCCGCACCGGCACTTCGATCCGCTTCTCGATCACCACCGGCGCCGGCGCCAGCGCGAAGCGCCCGATCGCCGCCCCGCCGACGAGCGCCACCGCCGCGGCCGCGGCGAGCTGGAGAAGATGGGAGAAGCGAAAGGCCATGGGGCGGGACTTGGGGGTTGCCTCGCCCCTCATACAGCAAGCGCGAATGCGGCGGAATCCGAAACGCGCGCGCCGCGCACGCGCCCCGTACGTCCAAGGGGTCAGCCCGCGGCCAGAGCCTCGGCCTCGACCGCGAGGCGCCGGGCCAAGCCGGGCGAGAGGTGCTTCGCCAGCTTGGCATGCGCCTTGCGCCAAATCGGGATGGCCGCCTCGAGCCGCCGGGCCCCGGCCTCGGTCAGCCACACCGCGCGGCGCCGGAGATCGCTCTCGACCGCGACGATCTCGACGAGGCCCGCGCCCTCGAGCGTGCGCAGGTTGCGCGACAGCGTCGACTGCTCGAGGCCGGTCGCCCGCGCAAGCGCGGCCAGCGTGTCGTCGGCGGCCGCGGCGATCTCGGCCATGAGGCCCAACTGCGCCACCGAGAGGCCGGAGGCCGCGAGCGCGCGGTCGAGGAACTGGGTGATGCGCCGGGCGGCGAGCCGGCTGTTCCAGCCGGCGCAGGAAGCGGCCAGCGCGCGGGCGTTGGTGCGGAGTGACTTCTTCGGTTGCGCGCGGGCGCTCATAGACGTATGTATATACATAAATTGTAGATACATGGAAGCGGCATCATGCGGGGCGCGCGGCGAGACATCCTGCAATGCATCGGCAACACGTCGCTCCTGGCCTTGCGCCACGTCGTGCCGGCGAACGGCGCCCGCATTCTGCTGAAGCTCGAGAGCGAGAATCCGACCGGCAGCATGAAGGACCGGATGGCGCTCGCCATGATCGCGGCGGCCGAGGCGGACGGGCGCCTGCGGCGCGAAGGTGCGGTCGTCGAATACACCGGCGGCAGCACCGGCGTGTCGCTTGCGTTCATCTGCGCCGTGAAGCGCTGCCCGCTCCACATCGTGAGCTCGGACGCCTTCGCACCCGAAAAGCTCGACCACATGCGCATCTTGGGCGCCCGGCTCGAGATCGTGCCGAGCGAGAGCGGGCGCATGACCGAGAAGCTGACCCGCGACATGGTCGAAGCCGCCCGCGTCGTCGCGGAAAAGACGGGCGCCTTCTGGACCGATCAGCTCAGGAATACGGACCAGATCGCGGCCTATCACGCCATGGCCGAGGAAATCTGGGCCCAGACCGAGGGGCGGATCGACGGTTTCGTGCAGAGCGTCGGCACCGCGGCCTCGCTGCGCGGCAACGCGGAAGGCTTGCGCCGGCGCGACAAGCGGATCCGCATCGTCGCCGTCGAGCCCGCCGAATCGCCGGTGCTCTCGGGCGGCAAGGCCGGCGCCCACAAGATCGACGGGATCGGCGCCGGCTTCGTCGTGCCCCTCTGGCAGCCCGGCATCGCCGACGCGATCGAACGGGTTTCGACGGACGAGGCCGTGGCCATGGCCCTCCGCCTCGCCCGCGAGGAGGGCCTCTTCGCCGGCACCTCGACCGGCGCCAACGTCATCGCCGC
>DATBLL010000085.1:0-15817 GCA_036555425.1 Alphaproteobacteria bacterium
TGCCGGTCATCACGATCGAATCGGCCTTGAGCATGGTGAGGTAGCCCATCAAGCCGGTGCCGAAGAAGGCGGACGGCTTTTCCTTGCGGATGACCAAGTCCTTCGGGCCGGGCGCGATTTCGTCCATAATGTCGTTGCCGTCACGGTTGGGCCGCTCGGCGACCTTCAGGTGCTCGCTGGTGCGCCGGTTCTTGAACGCCCACGAGCCCTTGTCCCAGCCGTCGATGCGCCCGTCCGTTCCGGTCGTGTAGATGACCGGGATGCCCTTGTCGCGGCACGAATCGATCAGCCGGCGGATCACGGGAAGCGCCTCCCACGCGTCCTCGCCGCAGCTCGTGTGCCAGCGCTTGATCGATTCGAGGATCGGCTCGGGCCGGTCGCCGCAGAAATTGTAGTTCACGTCGATGATCAGCAGCGCCGGGCGCTGGCCGAAGCCCTGCGGCTGCGCATAGCCCGCCGCGGCGAACACCGCCTTGTCGCGCGCGGTCAGGAACTTGTCCCAGATGCGGTCGGTCATGTCGTGCTCTCTATCTTTCCTCCCCCGCGCGTAGCGGGGGAGGTGGACCGCGCGCTCTTTGCGCGCGGGCCGGAGGGGGCCGCGACGGCGAAACGAGCCGTCGCCACGGACGCAAGCACCTGTTTGGACACGGTGCCAGCCCGTCCGCACCCCCACCCTAGCCCTCCCCCGCTATTCGCGCGGAAGGGAATCGTTGCATGCGTGTCAAACGCGCCACGCTCTTCTACACTGCCGCCCATGCCGTCATTCGCTTCCTACGTCATGGTGGATTGGAGCGCTGCGAGCGTGCCGCGGCTCGGGCGCGACAGCATCTGGATCGCGGTCGCCGAACGGCGCGCGGAGCGGCGCCGCGGCAAAGGGGCCGCACGAACAGCGCTCGTCAATCTGCGGACGCGCGCCGAGGCCGCGGCGTGGCTCGAGGCGCGCTTGGCGGCGCTGGCCAAGACGGGGCGCGTGCTCGCCGGCTTCGATTTTCCGTTCGGCTACCCCGCCGGCACGGCGGCGCGGCTCGGCCTGAACGGCACCGCCTGGCGCTCGCTCTGGACCGAGCTGGCCGCGGCGATCGCCGACGATGCCGCCAACGCCAACAACCGCTTCGATCTCGCCGAGGACTGGAATCGCCGGATCGGCGGCGAGGCGTTTCCGTTCTGGGGCAATGTGCGCGAGGAGCAGCGCGCGCACCTGCTGCGGCGCGGCTGCCGCGCGCACGGGCCGGGCGACCTGCCGCGCCGGCGCCTGGCCGATGCGCGGGTGCCGGGCGCGCATCCGGTCTGGCAGCTCGCCGGCAACGGCTCGGTCGGCAGCCAGGCCCTGCTCGGGATTCCGCGCGTCTGGCAGCTCCGACACGCGCCGGCGCTCGAGACGATCGCGGCGATCTGGCCGTTCGAGACCGGGCTCGCTGACGATGGCGGCAAGCGCGTGATCCTCGCCGAATCCTATCCCTCGCTGGTGAAGGCGAAGCGGCTCGCGCATCTGCCCAAGGATGCGGGGCAGGTGGCGGCGATGGTCGAGGCCTTCGCCGCGGCCGATGCGGCGGGCACGCTGCCGGGCTGGTTCGCGGGCGATCCGGAATTGAGCGCCGCCGAGCGCGCCGCCGTCGAAGCGGAGGAGGCGTGGATCCTCGGCTTGAACGGCCGGGCGAAGCGCGTGCTGCGCCCGCGCCGTAGGCTGCGGCCGCGCCGGAGAACGCGCAGGCGGCGCCGTGGCTGACGGACCGCGCGGCCTGATCATCGCGGCACCGGCGACCGCGCAGGGCAAGACGACGCTGATGCTCGGCCTGCTCGCGGCGCTCACGGCGCGCGGGCTCCAGGTCGGCGCGCTCAAGATCGGGCCCGATTTCATCGATCCCGGCTTCCATCGCGCGGCCGGCGCCGCGGCGTCGTTCAATCTCGACCATTGGGCGATGCGTCCGGCGACGCGGGCTTCGCTCGTTGCCGCCGCCGCCGCCGCGACCGCGGACGCCGATCTCGTGCTGGGCGAAGGCATGATGGGGCTTTTCGACGGCGCGCCCGGCGGCGGCGGCAGCACGGCCGACATCGCCGCCGAAACCGGCTGGCCGGCGATCCTCGCGATCGATGCGGCGCGCCAGGCGCAATCGATCGCGGCGCTGGCGCAAGGCTTCGCGCGCTTTCGCCTCGACGTGCGCGTGGCCGGCGTCGTCCTGACCAAGGTCGGGGGACCCGCGCACCGCGCTCTACTAGTAGACGCGCTTGCCGCCGCGAAGCTCCGTGTCTTCGGCTTGGTCGGCTACGATCCGGGGCTGGCGCTGCCCGAGCGCCATCTCGGCCTCGTGCAGGCGCGCGAGCACAAGCTCGATCCGCTCGCGGCACGCGCCGCCGCAGCCGTCGCTTCCGGCGTCGATCTCGATGCGCTGCTCGCGGCTGCGGCGCCGGCGCGGGTCGGCGCAACGCACGCTTCAATCGCGACGGTGCCGCCGCCCGGCCGCCGCATCGCCATCGCCGACGACGCGGCTTTCGCTTTCACCTACGCGCATATTTGCGCGGGCTGGCGCGCGGCCGGGGCCGAGATCCTCCGCTTCTCGCCGCTCGCCGACGAAGCGCCGCCCGCCGATTGCGATGCGGTGTTTCTTCCCGGCGGCTATCCCGAGCTGCATGCCGGCCGCCTCGCCGCCAACCGCAAGTTCCGCGACGGCATGTTCGCCGCCGCCGTGCGCGGCGCTGCCATCTACGGCGAGTGCGGCGGCTACATGGCGCTGGGCGAGGAACTCGTCGACGCCAAGGGGATCAAGCACGCGATGCTCGGCCTGCTGCCGGTCACAACCTCTTTCGCCAAGCCCGCGCTCCACATCGGCTATCGCCGCCTGGAACTGGCGGCGAAAACGCCGCTCGGGCCGGCCGGCGCGCGCTTCCGCGGCCACGAATTCCATTTCTCCAACGTCGTGACTGAAGCGGACACGGACCGCCTGTTCGCGGTCGCCGACGCCGACGGCAGCGCGCTCGGCCCCGCGGGCTTGCGCCGCGGCAACGTGTTCGGGTCATACCTCCACTTGATCGACGCGGCGTAATTCCCCCTCGCCCTGGGGCGAGGGGGCACGGGGTGAGGGGGCGACGGATGTTTCCAGGAAGCGACGTTCACGCAAACGGCTTGCTGGCGCGCACGCGGGATTTCAGCGCTGTCGACTGTGCTTGTGTGGCGAGCACTCCGGAGGCGCACGTCGCCCCCTCATCCCCAACCCCTTCCCCCCCAAAGGGGGAAGGGGCTTACTCGATCTGGCACGCCGCGTTGAGGATGCCGATCGCGAGCGAGACCAGGCCGGCCATGGCGCCGGCCGAGCTGTTGCCGCTCCCGATTTTCTGCGGCAGGCCGGGCACGAGCAGGCGCGCGATGAAGAACGCCACGATCTGCACCACCAGCGCCACCACGCCCCAGAACACGACCTGCAGGACCGTCGCGTGGTGGGTGATGACGATGGCGAGCGGCAGCACGAAGCCGAGCACGGCACCGCCGAGGCTCAAGGCCGCCGCGTTGTTGCCGTCGCGGATGAGCTTCAGCTCGTCGTGCGGCGTGACCCAGAGATAGATGACGAAGTAGGCGACGAGCAGCGCGAAAGCCAGGGCGAGGTATTGCAGGAAATCCGGGACGCCCTTGAGGATCGTCTCCCATTCCATTTGACTTGCCCCCTTCGTGCGTTCGCCCTAAGCCCGCGGCGCGGCGGCGCACGCTACAATCGAACCGACGCGCTGCCAAGACAGGACCTGCGGATGCGCTCTAAGCTTATGCACGCAGATGCGCGTTCCTGGGACCGCGCGCCTCCAGGCGCGCCTCTTGCTTGCTTCGCAGGAAGGGCGCGGCTGGAGCCGCGCGGTCCCAGAGATGCTTGATCTCACGCCGCTCTTGAAGCTCTACGCGCGCCGGCGCGCGCGACGGCTCGCGGGGCTGGACTCCGCGGCGGCGCAGCGGGCGCAATTGGCGAAGCTGTTGACGGAGGCGGGCGCCACGCGCTTCGGCCGCGATCACGAATTCGGCGCGATCCGCGCCCCCGCGGATTTCAAGCGCGCGGTGCCGCTGCGCAATTATGACGACTTCTGGCGCGACTACTGGCGCGCCGATTTCCCGGTCCTCGACGACGTCTCCTGGCCCGGGCGCATTCCGTTTTTCGCGGTGACGTCGGGCACGACCGGCGACGCGACCAAGTACATTCCGGTCAGCCATGCGATGGTGCGCTCGAACAAGCGCGCGGCGCTCGACCTCCTCGTGCACCACATCGCCAACCGGCCCGCGACGCGCCTCTTCGGCGGGCCCAATTTCATCCTCGGCGGCAGCACCGATCTCACCGCCCGCGCGCCCGGCGTTTATTCGGGCGATCTCTCGGGCATCGCGATCAAAACGATGCCGTGGTGGGCGCGACCGCGCAGCTTCCCGCCGCTCGACCTGGCGCTCATCGCCGATTGGGAGAAGAAGGTCGACGCCTTGGCGAAAGCCGCGCTCGACCTCGATGTCCGCTCGGTCGGCGGCACGCCCTCGTGGCTGCTCATCCTGTTCGACCGCATGGCGGCGCTGCGCGGCGCCAAGCGCCTTCCGCTCCGCGAATTCTGGCCCAATCTTGAATTGGTCGTGCATGGCGGCGTGCATTTCGGCCCCTACAAGAGCCAGTTCGATGCGCTCTTGGCGGGCTCGCATGCCGAGACGCGCGAGAGTTACGCCGCGAGCGAAGGCTTCGTCGCGATCCAGGATCGCGGCCCGGGCGAAGGCATGCGGCTCAATCTCGACAACGGTCTCTTCTACGAGTTCGTGCCGGTCGAGGAGCTTGGTTCGGGGAATCCCACGCGCCACTGGATCGGCGACGCCGAACTAGACGTCAACTACGCGATCGCGGTCACGAGCTGCGCCGGGCTCTGGGCCTATCTCGTCGGCGACACGGTGCGCCTCGTCTCGCGCGATCCGCCGCGCCTGCTCGTCACCGGCCGCACCGCCTACAGCCTCTCCGCCTTCGGCGAGCACCTGATCGGCGAGGAGATCGAGGAGGCCGTGAGCCGCGCCGCGGCCGGCATCGGCGCCGCGGTGGCGGATTTTTCCGTCGGCGCCGTCTTTCCCGAAAGCGCGGGCGAGTTGGGCGGCCATTTGTATATCGTCGAATTCGCCGGCGGAACGCCGGCCGCGTCCGCGCTCGCCAAATTCGCGGACGCCATCGACAAGTATTTGCTCGAAAAGAACGACGACTACGCTGGCCACCGCTCCGGCGGCTTCGGCATGAAGCCGCCCGCGATTCTCGTAATGAAGCCGGGCGGCTTCGCGGCGTGGATGAAAGCGCGCGGCCGCTACGGCGGCCAGAACAAGGTGCCGCGCATCATCAACGACCAGGCGCTGTTCGTCGGCCTCCGCGAGCACGCGCGCCTTTTCCCCTCTCCCGCTTGGGAGAGGGGTCAGGGGTGAGGGGCTGACGGGTGCTTGCAGCGAGCTTTCTCGCACAAACGAGCCGTTGATGCGTTGGCTCGGTGCCGACAGCGCGTGAAGAGTGCCGGCGGAAGCAGATCTGGGGAAACACCCGTCAGCCCCTCATCCCCAAGCCCTTCTCCGTGCGACGCCAAGCGTCGCCTGGGAGAAGGGGCTTAACCCGATATTAGCCACACCCGGCGCAGAACGCGGCAGGAGGCGCTACGCTCGTGGCCGTCATGCGCGCGACGTGGAACGAGGAGTGGCTGAACGGGTCCCGGCTCCGGGCTTACCCGCGCATCGTGCTGGCGCTCTACGTGGCCCTCGCGGCCGCCTGGTTCTATCTCAGCAAGGATCTGCTCGATCCGTCGGGCAAGCCCCTCGGTTACGATTTCATCGCGTTCTGGACCGCGTCCGATCTGGCGCTGCACGGCCGCGCCATCGACGCCTACGACGTCGACAAGATCTTCGCCGCGGCGCAAGGCGTGGCGCCGGGCATCAAATACCTCTTCGCCTGGCACTATCCGCCGGTGTTCCACCTGGCGGTGCTGCCGCTGGCGCTGCTGCCTTATCTCTGGTCCTACGCGCTCTGGGCGGCGGCAACGCTGGCGCTCTATCTCGCGGTGCTGCGCCGGATCGTACCGGGCCCGCACACGGTCTGGCTGCTGCTGGCGTTCCCGGCCGCGTTCCTCAATCTCATGCACGGCCAGAACGGCTTCATCACCGTGGCCCTGCTGGCCGGCGCTTGCCTCACTCTCGAGCGGCGCCCGGCGCTGGCCGGGGTCTTCATCGGGCTCCTCTGCTTCAAGCCGCAGCTGGGATTGCTGCTGCCGCTGGTGCTGATCGCCGGGCGGCATTGGATCGCGTTTCTCTCCGCCGCGCTGGCGACGGCCGCGCTCTGCGTGGTGGCGACACTCGTCTTCGGCGTCGAGAACTGGATCGCGTTCTGGAACAATCTCCCGATCCAGCAGCACAATCTCGAAGCCGGCCTCCTCTATCTCTTCAAGATGCCGACGATGTTCGCGGCGGCGCGGCTCTTGGGCGGCGGCGTCACGCTCGCCTACGCGCTGCAGGCGGCGGTGGGCCTTGCCGTCGCCGCGCTCACGCTCGTCGTCTGGTATCGCCGGCGGGGAACGCTCGCGCTGCGCGCCGCACTGCTCGCGGTGGCGCTGGTGCTGATCTCGCCCTACGCCTACGACTACGACATGGTCGTGCTCGCGCTGCCGATCGCGCTCGTCGTTGCCGACGGCCTCGAGCGCGGCTGGATGCCGGGAATGCGCACGATGCTCGTGGCCGTCTGGATCGCGCCGCTGCTGCTGCCCGCTTTGGCCGAGCACGCCAAGCTGCAACTCATGCCGCTGCTGCTGATCGCGTTCTTCGCGATGATCTATCGGCGGATCGGCGTTGGGACTGCACGGATGATTGATCATCTTCAGGAATTGAGATAAATGATAAACAGGGGATGATTGCTATCGAACGGAGGGGAGTATGGGGCGGCAGTCGTCAATCGTTGTTGCGGTCGCGCTTGGTGCGGCGCTTTGCGAGCCTGCACAGGCCGAGGCGATCTGGCTCAATGCTCCGCTTTCCACGCCGATCGTGCAGGGCCAATGGTTCTTGGGCGCGGGCGTCATTGGCGGCGTGTACCGTCCGCCGGATTGGAACTCGAACGTCGAGAGCAACAGCGGCTCCGTGCCCCTTGGGCCGACGAAATTTTCCGTATCGACGGGAATGCTCGGGCCCGGCGGAACGATCGGCTACACCTTCCGCGACGGCATGTTCCCGGCTTGGATGGGGACCAACGTGCGTATCGCCCTTTCGGGCATGAAATGGGACGGCGACGGCAGCTCGTCCAAGTCGCGCCATTTCGCCGGGACAGATCGCGCGCGGATTACCGCCATCGACGGCCGTGTGGGCTTCAGCAATCCCGTTGGCGGAGCCGGCTTCAATTTCGACGAAACGCTGCGCCAGGAGTTCGACGCTTTCGAGATCGATCTCCGTCTCACGTCTGATCGTCCGATCGGGCCAAACCTGGTATTGATCCCCACCGTCGGGGTTTTCGGCGGAAGTTCGCGCGAAAAGTACGAGAGCGACTTTATTTTCTCTCAACCGGCATTCGTTACGGCCCCCGGTTTCGTCCACGAGCGTGTGAATTCGGACCGAATCGGCGCTGATCTCGGCCTCGGCCTGGCGTGGCAGGCCACGTCTTACTTGCGTTTCGGCATTGCAGGGCGCGCCGGCTTCCATTGGGTGCAAAGCCGATTGACCGCAGACGATTGCTGGAGAAACGTGGCACTTCTCACGTCGTGCTCGCTGGCATCGGGGACTTTCGTTGCCGGAAGTCAGTTCGCAACCACGGCATCGGACCGTCGTTCGACGGTCGGCTTCCGCGGCAGCGCAACGACCGGCGTGACGCTCGACGGCGGCTGGATCCAGGCGCAGCTCGGTGGCTTCTTCACGTTCGACAGCGCCTCGCCCGGCGTCGTAAATCCCACGGCAGGCACGGCCGTAACCCCCACGAATGTCGGCCCCGCGCACATCCGTTTCGCAAGCGGCTATAGCGCGGGCGGGTTCTTTGTGGTGCGGATCGGTTTGCCGTAACGGGCGGCGGCCACGGCGCACGCTTATCGATGAGTCCTTGACCTAGTCGTCCGGCCCGCCGCCGGTGATGAGGCGGGAGCCGCGCTGGAAGGTGAGGTAGGACCAGAACCAGTCCAGCGCGACCGTGATGCGATTGCGGAAGCCGATCAGGAAGAAGACGTGCGCGAGGCCCCAGAGCCACCAGGCCGGGTTGCCCCTGAGGCGCAACCAGCCGAAATCGACCACCGCCGATTTGCGCCCGATCGTCGCGAGATTGCCGGCGTGGCGGTAGCGGAAGGGGCCGGGGAATTCGCCGCCCCCGATGCGGGCCTTGATCGCCGCCGCGGCGTATTTGCCGGCCTGCTTGGCCGCGGGCGCAATGCCGGGCACTTGCCGGCCTTTCTCATCTTTCATCGCCGCGGTGTCGCCGACGACGAAGATCTCGGGGTGGCCGGGGAGCGTGAGATCGGCGCTGACGATGACGCGGCCGGCGTGGTCCTTCTGCGCGCCCAACCACTTGGCGGCGGGCGAGGCGGCGACGCCGGCGGCCCACAGCACGGTGCGGGTTTCGATGCGTTCGGCGCCGACCATGACGTGATCCGCGGCGACGCCCGTCACCGGCGTGCCGGTGCGCACTTCGGCGCCGAGCCGCAATAGCGCGCGCGCGGCGGCGGCGGAGAGGCTGTCCGGGAACGCCGGCAGGATGCGCGGGCCCGCTTCGACGAGGATGATGCGCGCCAGGCGCGGGTCGATGTTGCGGAAGTCGCGCGCCAGCGCCGTCTTGGCCAGCTCGGCGATGGCGCCCGCGATCTCGACGCCGGTCGGCCCGCCGCCGATGACGACGAAGCTCAAGAGCCGCTCGCGCTCGGCCGGATTGGTCTCGGTCTCGGCCTTCTCGAACGCGATGAGGATGCGGCGGCGGATATCGGTCGCGTCCTCGATCTTCTTCAAGCCCGGCGCGAAAGGCTCCCACTCGTCATGGCCGAAATAGGCGTGGCGCGCGCCGGTGGCGACGATGAGATGGTCGTAGGCGACGCGCCGATTGCCGGCGAGCACCGCCTTGGCCGCCGTGTCGATGCCGGTGACCTTGGCCATCAGCACCGTGGCGTTGCGCTGGCCGCGCAGGATGCCGCGGATCGGGCCCGCGATCTGCGCCGGCGAGAGGCCCGCCGTCGCCACCTGATAGAGCAGCGGCTGGAACAGGTGATAGTTGCGCTTGTCGACGACCGTCACGTCGACCGGCGCGTGGCGCAGCGCGTGCGCGGCGGCAAGCCCGCCAAAGCCGGCGCCGATGATGACGACCTGCGGCCGGCGCGCGGGCGCCGCGCTTTCGCGGCGCGCGGGCGGCGGCGCGGGCGCTGCAGGCCTATTCGCGAACGTCGGGGCCGGGTTGTCGCGCATGCTGGCGAGTGTGGCGTTCAGCAATGACATGGTTTCAGGCCTCGGAGGAAGAAACCCTCCCCGCTTGAGGGTGAGGTGGCCGAGACGCCCACTCGGGCGCCTTGGACGGAGGGGGAGCGGCGATTCCGCAGGCACGGTGTTGGCAGTCGGTGCGAACGGGTCGGAGCCTCGCGTGAGCGCGGCGCTTTCCCCCTTCCGTCCGGCCTTCGGCCGGACACCTTCCCCTCAAGGGGGAAGGGAAAGGAAAGACTTGCGGCCTCAGAGATAGGTGGCGCGGATGTCGACGGTCGATTCGCGCCCGAGCTTGGCGAAGTTGTCCTTGAGCCAGGCATCGGCATGGGCGCGGCCGGTGTCGCGCAGAGTGACGAGGAACTCCCAGTCGGCGTTGAGCTTGCTGGTGTGGCCGAGCCCGTTCATCACCTCGTTGGCCGCGATGCTATGGATCAGCATGCGCTTCATGTTCGATTTGAGCTCGCCGCTGTCGATGAGCTTGGTGACGAAGCTGATCGCGCGCATCTCGCGCATCAGCGACGAGTTGAAGCTGATCTCGTTGA
Source organism: Alphaproteobacteria bacterium (assembly GCA_036555425.1). Lineage (GTDB taxonomy): Bacteria > Pseudomonadota > Alphaproteobacteria > Bin65 > Bin65 > SBBV01. The sequence continues at coordinate 9,943 of DATBLL010000085.1, forward strand.
TGCGGTTCAGGATCTCCGCCGCGGTGTGCGGCATGTGCTTACGTTCGAGCGGATTGATGTGGACGATCAACACGTCGGTACTGTCGCACTCGTAGATCAGCGGGTAGATGCAGGGATTGCCCATGTAGCCCCCGTCCCAATAGGGATCGCCGTCGATCTCGACCGCCTGGAACATGAACGGCAGGCAGGCCGAGGCGAGCACCGCATCGAGCGAGATCTGGTCGTTGGCGAAGACGCGCACCTTGCCGGTGCGCACGTTGGTGGCCGAGAGGAACAGCTTCACCGGGCAGCAGGTCATGCGCAGCTTCTCGAAATCCACGCATTCGGCGAGGACGTCGCGCAGCGGGTTGTAGTTGAGCGGGTTGAACTGGTAGGGGGAGAGCACGCGCGAGAGGATGTCGAAGATCATGAACGCCGGCGACCACTCGAGCGATTTGTTGCCGAACATGCGGTCGAGCGCCGTCGGCTGCAGCGGGCCGAACGCCGCCGCGTGGCTCACGCGCCGCCAGAAATTCGCCAGCGCCTTCTTGGCGCCGTCGCGCCCGCCTTCCGAGAGTCCGTAGGCGAAGACCGCGGCGTTCATGGCGCCGGCGCTGGTGGCGCTGATGCCGTCGAAGCCGAGCTTTTCCTCCTCGAGCAGGCGGTCGAGCACGCCCCAGGTGAAGGCGCCGTGGGCGCCGCCGCCCTGGAGCGCGAGGTTGATCGTCTTGAGGCCCGCCGCCTTGGCGTGGCTGTGGTGCTTGTGCGCGCCGTCGCGTGTTTCCGCGCGCGCCGGGGTGATCGCGTCCATGGTGGTTCCCCCTGATTCGGCGTTACTGAGCGGTCCAGCCGCCTTCGACTGGCAGCGCCACGCCGGTGATCGAGGCGGCGCCGTCGCCGGCGAGAAAGACGGTGAGCGCGCCGATCTCCTCGACCGTGGCGAAGCGCTTGTTGGGCTGCTTGGCGAGCAGCACTTCGCGCACGACGCGCTCCCTCGGCAGGTTGTGCGACTTCGCCTGGTCCTCGATCTGCTGCTCGACCAGCGGCGTCCACACATAGCCGGGGCAAATCGCGTTGACCGTGATGCCGGTCTCGGCCGCTTCGAGCGCCACGACCTTGGTCAGGCCGACGATGCCGTGCTTGGCGGCGACGTAGGCGGCCTTGAACGGCGAGGCGACGAGGCCGTGCGCCGAGGCGATGTTGACGATGCGGCCCCAGCCGCGCGCCTTCATGCCCGGCAGCGCCGCCTTGATCGCGTGGAACGCGGCCGAGAGATTGATCGCGAGGATCGCGTCCCACTTCGCCTCGGGGAAGCTCTCGATCGGCGCCACGTGCTGGATGCCGGCATTGTTGACGAGGATGTCGGTTGCGCCGAATTCGCGCTCGGCCTTGGCGACGAGAGCGCGGATCGCCGCGGGATCGGTCATGTCGGCGCCGTCGTAGCCGACCTTGACCTTGAACTCGCCGGCGAGCGCCGCGCGCGTCTTCTCGACGTCGACGGCGGCGCCGAGCCCGTTCAGCATTACGTTGGCGCCGGCGGCGGCGAGCGCGCGCGCGACGCCGAGGCCGATGCCGCTGGTCGAGCCGGTGACGACAGCGCTCTTGCCCATGAGGCCGGTGCGCGGAGCGGTGCGCGCGGCGGCGCGGGGATCGAAGGCGTCCATCAGCGTTTCTCCGCAAGCGATGTGTTTGCGCCGCCGACTATGCGGAGGATTACGCAACGCCTCTAATGCCGAGTGTTTATGGTTTCGATATCCCCTCTCCCCGGGGAGAGGGGCAGGGGTGAGGGGGCTCACCTTGCGCTTGGAGTGCCGGAACACGCGGAGGATGCGCGCCGCCGCACACGACTCAAGGTCCTCCCCCTCACCCCTTTCCCCTCGCCCCAGGGCGAGGGGTATTGAATTCATACGCAAACGGCATGAGCGGGCGTAGGCCCACCCGTCCTAGCTTCCCCGCAACGAAAACGGGGGATCAGAGATGGAATGGACCGCAGCCGCATGCTCCCGCCGCCCGCCGCCGCCGTGCCACAGCTAGAGACCCAGAGATCGATCGAGGACTACATCGGCCGCGCGCCGCTGCGCCTCGGCATCATGTGCACGATCGGGCCGCTCCGGTTCATGCCGTTCCTCGCCAGGCTGCGCATGGACTATCCCGGCCTGCGCCTCAGCATCGCCGAGGGCACGCCGGCGCGGCTCGGCGCGATGCTCGACGGGGGTGCCCTCGACCTCGCCGTGCTGGCGCAACCCGAGCCCTTCGCGCCGCGCTGGCAGGTGGCGCCGCTCTACCGCGAGCGCTTCGTCGTGGCGCTGCCGCCCGGCCATCGCCTCGGCGCACAGCGCGCGGTGCGCCTCCACGACCTGCACAAGCAGGACTACGTCTCGCGCGCGAGCTGCGAGTTCGCGCCCTATATCGACACGCTGCTGGCCGAGGCCGGCGTGGCCCTCAACGTCGTCTTCGAGAGCGAGCGCGAGGAATGGGTGCAGACGCTGATCGCCGCCGGCGTCGGCATTGCCTGCATGCCCGAGCATTCGCCGCTGCTGCCGGGCCTGAGCCTCCGTCCGATGATCGAGCCCGAGGTCGTGCGCGAGATCGCGCTGGTTTCGCCCGCCGCCCGACCATTGCCGCCCGCCGCCGCGACCTTCGCCAAGGCGATCAAAGCCTATGATTGGACGCTGTGACTCCTGGGCGTGCGTGGACGCACGCGCTCCCCGTCAACTAGGGTAGGATCGACCGCGCGACTTGCGGCAAACGGTGGCCGGCCATGGAGATGCATCAGATCCGCTATTTCCTTGCGGTGGCGGAGACACTCAACTTCACCAAGGCGGCCGAGCAGTGCAACGTCACGCAGCCGGCCCTCTCGCGCGCGATCCAGCAGCTCGAATCGGAAGTGGGCGGCCTCCTGCTGCGGCGCGAGCGGACGCTGACGCACTTGACCGATCTCGGCCGCCTGATGCGGCCCTATCTCGAGCAGATCCTGCGCCAGGCCGAGGAAGCGAAACAGCAAGCCAAGGGATTCTTGAAGCTCGAGAAGGCCGAGCTGCGCCTGGGCGTCCTCAGCAGCATCGGGCCGCTCAATTTCACGAGCTTCTTGGGCGGCTTCCATCACCGCCATCCCGGCATCCGCCTGGTGATCACCGAGGGCTCGCCGCAGCGCCTCGTCGAGCTGCTGCAGCAGGGCGAGCTCGAGGTCGCGATCATGGCGCAGCCGGTCGAGTACCCCGAGCGCTTCGACGCCGAGCCGCTCTACGTCGAGCGCTTCATGGTGGCGTTCCCGCCCGGGCACAAATTCGCCAAGCTCGAAGGCATCCGCCCGGCCGACATGGACGGCCAGGCCTATGTGCGCCGCCTGTCATGCGAGTACCGCGCCTATATCGCCGAGATGCTCACCAGCAAGGGCGCCAAGTACGAAGTGAGCTACCAGAGCGAGCGCGAGGATTGGGTGCAGACCATGATCATGGCCGGCCTCGGCGTCACCAGCATGCCGGAATTCTCGCCGGTGCTGCCCGGCCTCATGACGCGGCCCTATGTCGAACCCGAGATCAAGCGCACCGTCTCGCTGGTGACCGTCTCGGGGCGGCGCCACAGCCCCGCGCTCGCCGCCTTCGTGAAGGCCGTGAGCGCGTTCGAGTGGCCGAACTAGCACGAATTCCGTTTGCGTGGACTCGCTCGCGGTGTGGCAGTGCCGCAGGTTCGCTGAATCCGCCCAAACCAATTTCGCTTTAGGAGACAGTTTCCGCGCGGCTCGCGGTGCGGCGCGCGCCGGGCGGCGGCGGCGTCTCGGGCGGCCCGGCGAAGCACTGCGCGTTCGCCATCCACGCCGATGCCGACGCGCCGACACAGCGCAGGCGCGTGTCGGCCAGATTGCGCACCTGCGTCACCACTTGGCAGAACTCCTCCGCGGCCCCCGCGACCAAGTCGGTCTCGCTCGGCTCGTTCCAGGTCCAGATGGCACCCGACGGCGCCGTGAGCCGCACATGCGGCCTCGGTTGCGGCGGCCGCTGCCCGCGCACGCGGAACGACCAGTCGTAGGTGTTCACGCCCAGCACCGCGATGTTGCGGATGCGGTCGGTGTTGCGGCGGACGACGCCCAGGAGATCGTAGACGGCCTGGCCGTGCGCCCAGGTTTCCATGAGCCGCGCCGTGATCGCCGAGCGCACGCTCATGTCGGGCCCGACCCATTTGACGCGCCGCGACGGATCGGCGGCGGCGAAGCGCGCGGCCATCTCGCCGGCAAAGCGATACCACGCCGACACCAGCGCCCGGCCGCGGAGGCCCGCGAGCCAGCGCCTCTCGAATTGGCGCAGCGTGCCGCCGCCGCCGCCCAAGAACGCCATCACGTCTGCGCCGGTCTTCTCGAACGCGGTGGGATCGGCGAGCGAAAGATCGGCCGCCTGGTTCCAGAAATGGAGATGGCCGATCACGTCGTCGATCGTCCACGCCTTGAACGCGGTCGGCCGCGCCAGCGCCGCATCGTCGAGCGGCGCGATCAGCGCATGCAGCGCTTCGGTTTCGTCCTTGAAGTCCAAGGGTTGCTGGAACACCGGCGCCATTCGCCTCCACATCGGCCGCGGGGGCCGCAGTGTCGCGCCCGGCCGGCCCCATCGGATCGTTATCGGACGTTGGCATTCTCGTCTCGAACAGGCAACGCCCGGGCATGAGGAGCGGTCTCGTTCCCGCCGCGCCGTGGACGGCTGCGCGGGCAGTGGCTAGGCTCTCGCGATCAGAAGAGGAGGGAGCCGATGATCGGTGTTGCGACGCGCGTTTCGCTCGCCGTCGCCTGTATCCTGGGCTTGAGCGCCCTGGCAGCCGGCGCCCGCGCCGACTGGGAATACACGCGCTGGGGCATGACGCCGGAGCAGGTCGTCGCCGCCTCGCGCGGCGTCGTGCGCCTCGGCGCGCCGCCCCAGGGCAAGACCTATGAGGGGCTCGAGGGCCGCGCGCTCGGCGCGCATCGAACCGACGGCGCCGCGTTCGACGCCTATTTCCATTTCGACCAGGCGGGCGAATTGGCGAAGGTGGCGCTCGAGCGCACGGGGGGAACCGCCTGCGCGGCCCTCCACGGCCGGCTCATGGCGCGATTCGGCAAGCCGGAAAAATCCACGCGGACCAATTTCGCCACCATCGAGACTTGGCGCGACGCGCCGAGGGGAAATCTCGTGCGCTACGTCCTGGTCGGCGAGCTGCCCTGCACCATCACCTTCGATCGCCTGCGCTAGCGCCGGCGGCGCCGCGCCGGTGACGGCGCCTCCGGGCCGGGCTCGATCGCCTGCAGCGCCTCGATCGCGCGCTTGATTGCGAGCCACGCGGCCGTTCCCTCGGGGTCGCCGAGGCGCCGGCGCTGATCGGCGCGTTTCGCCGCGACGCCGGCGGCCTCCATGCCGTGCCGGTCGATGGTGGCGCGGGCGATGGCCTGGATGAGGCGGTCCGGCACGGTCATGCGCGATAAGCCGAACGGAGATTGCAGCCGCGCGACGCGGTCGCGCGACGCGGAAATCGTTAGCGTGCCCTTAACTATGCCCGGCTAGCGTGCAGGCCAATGCCGGGAAAGTCCGCATGATGCGCCAGCAATTCCAAGCCGTTCTCATCGCCGTGGCTCTCGCCGGCGGCGCTGGCCATGGCGCGCTCGCCGAGGAGGGCCTGCCGAAGCGCGGCACGACCTACACGACCGACGGCGAGGTGACCCGCTACCGGCAGAGAGAGAACAGGTCTACGACCCAGATCTACATCCTGCGCGGCACCGAAGCCAAGCAGAGTGAAAAGGACGCCGGCATCGTGCTGGTGGCTCCCGATCCGCCGGCGAAAGAGAAGCCGAAGACGCGCAAGGTCCGTCGCGGCAAGCGGACCTACACCGTCCCCGTCGAGTGACGGCCGGATTTGGCGCGGGGCGCGGCCGGGC
>DATBLL010000104.1:0-31158 GCA_036555425.1 Alphaproteobacteria bacterium
CCGGCATGACCGCGGCGAGCGTCTCCATGTAGCGCGGATGCTTGGGCTTGCCCTTGAACGGCATGCCGGTGGCGACGAGCGCGTCGGCGAGGTTCTGGCGCGCCGAGACGCGCAGGCGCCGCCGGTTGTGATAGGCGCCCATGCCGCGCTCGGCCCAATAGAGCTCGTCGCCGATCGGCTGATAGATGATACCGGCGACGATCTCGCCATTGCGCCAATGCGCGATGGTGACGCAGAAATGCGGAATGCCGTGGAGGAAATTCGTGGTCCCGTCGATGGGATCCGCGATCCAGGCATCCTCCTTGTCGGCGGGAAGCCCGCCGCCTTTCTCCTCGGTGACGAGCGCCCAGCCCGGCCGCGCCTTGCTCAACTCCTCGCGCAGGACCCGCTCGACGCGGAGATCGGCGGCGCTGACGAAATCGGCCGGGCCCTTGCGCGACACCTGCAGGTGCTCGACCTCGCCGAAATCGCGGATGAGGCCGCGCGACGCCTTGCGCGCCGCCGCCTCCATCACGTTGATGACCGGAGATTTGAGGGCCATGACGCCCGGCCAGCGGCCGGTCAGCCCTTGAAGCGCTCGACGTATTCGCCGGTTTCGGTGTTGACCACGACCTTGATGCCGGCCTCGATGTGCGGCGGCACCATGATGCGCCGCCCGTTCTCGAGCCTGGCCGGCTTGTAGGAGGAGGCCGCCGTCTGGCCGCGCACCACCGGGTCCGCTTCGGTCAGGGTCATCACCACGGTCTGGGGCAGATGGACGGCCACGGGCTTGCCTTCGACGTAGTCGATCGTGACCTCCATGTTGTCCTGAAGGAAATCGGCGGCGTCGCCGACCGTCTCGCGCGGTATCGTGAACTGCTCGTAGGATTCCTGCTCCATGAAGGTGAGCATGTCGCCGTCGGCGAAGAGGTAGTTGGCGGTCTTCTGGTCGGTGGTGAGCTTCTCGACCGTATCGGCCGTGCGCCAGCGCTGGTTGGTCTTCAAGCCGGTCTTGATGTCGCGCATGTCGACCTGGATGAAGGCGCCGCCCTTGCCGGGCGTGATGAGCTGGATCTTGAGCACGCTGAATTGCTTGCCTTCGTGCTCGATGACGTTGCCGGGGCGAATCGTGTTTGCGCCGATCTTCATGGGATGCTGCGGATTGCTGGGAGGGCCGGATTGGCGGCGGTTTCTAGCAACTGGACCCCGCCGGCGCAACGCCCCGGGGCGCGACAATGCGTGTCAGCGGCACGTGGGTCGCTAACGCGCTCCGCGGGGCGGCGGATAGCGGTGGCGCTTGCCGCCCGGGTCCTCGACGATCCAGCCGCCGTCCTTCTCCTCGGCATAGGCCGGGCCGACCGGCACCTTGCCGTGGCCGCCGGGCACGTCGAGCACGTAGGTCGGCTGGGCGAGGCCGGAGAGCCGGCCGCGCAGCGCACGCATCAGCGCCCGGCCCTCGGCGAGACCGGGGCGGAAACGCGCGGTGCCGGGCGCGAGATCGGGGTGATGCAGATAATAGGGCTTGACGCGCGCGGCCACGAGCGCGCGGAACAGCGCCTCGAGCGTCGCCGCGTCGTCGTTGACTCCCTTGAGCAGAACCGATTGAGAGAGCACAGGTACGCCGGCCTTGATGAGCCTCAGCACGGCGGCGCCGAGCGCCTTCGTCACCTCGCGCGGATGATTGCAGTGGAGCACGACGTAGACCGCCTTCTCCGAGCGCAGCGCGCCCACCAGGTCGGGCGTGACCACGGCGGGCGCGGCCACCGGCGCGCGCGTGTGGATGCGGATCGCCTGGACGTGCGGGATCGCGTCCAGCGCCGCGACCAGCGCACCGAGCTTCTTCGGCGCCAGCACGAGCGGATCGCCGCCGGTCAGGATCACCTCGAAGATCTCGCGATGCGTGCGGATGTAATCGAGCGCCGCCGACGTCTCGGCTCGCGTCAACGCCTTGCGGCCGGGGCCGACCTTTTCGCGCCGGAAGCAGAAGCGGCAATAGACCGGGCACACGAGCAGAGGCGTCAGCAGCACGCGGTCGGGATAGCGGTGGATGATGCCTTTGACGGGGCTGTTGGCCGCGTCGCCGATGGGATCGGCGCGCTCTTCCGGCGCGTGCAGGAGTTCGCGCGCATCGGGCACGAATTGGCGCGCGATCGGATCGGCGGGATCGGCGGGATCGATGAGGCCGGCGAGATCGGGCGTGATCGCGACCGCGTAGCGCACCGCCACGCGCTCCAATTCGGCCACCTGCCCGCGCGCGACGAGACCCGCCGCGGCGAGGTCGCCGATGCTTCGCAACGTGCGCGCAGTCCGGGGTTTGGGCTTGCGCATGGCGCGCGATATAGCCCCGCGGGGCGCCGTTCGGAAGCCGCATGACCTGGTGGGACCGCGACCAATTCGCCCTCCGGCGCCCGCGCCTGCTCGCGCGCAACGCGGCCATGGCCGCGATCCGGCGCTTTATCGCGGATGAAGGCTTCGTCGAGGTTGCGACGCCGGCGCTGCAGGTTTCGCCCGGCATGGAAGTGCACCTGAAGGCGTTCGCGACCGAGCTCGAGGAACCGTTCGGGCAGGCCCGGCGCAAGCTCTATCTCCACACCTCGCCCGAATTCGCGATGAAGAAGCTGCTGGCCGCGGGCGAGAAGCGCCTCTTTCAATTCGCGCGCGTCTTCCGCAACGGCGAGCGTGGGCCGATGCATCATCCCGAATTCACGATGCTGGAATGGTATCGCGCCGATGCCGATTGGAGCGCGCTGATTGCCGATTGCGAAGGCATCTTGCGCGCGGCCCTCGCCGCCGTTCCGCCGGCGCTCTCGCGCGGCGCTTTGCGCTGGGGCGGCGGCGCCGCCGATCCCGCCGGCCCGTTCGAGCGCCTCTCGGTCGCCGACGCATTCCGGCGCCATGCCGGCATCGACCTCTTCGCCACGGCGCCCGATCCGCTGCGCCCCGATGCCGCCGTCCTCGCCACGGCCGCGCGGCGCATCGGCATCGCGACCCAGCCGCAGGATTCGTGGGACGATGTCTTCTTCAAGATCTTCCTGGAGCGCATCGAGCCCAAGCTCGGCCTCGGGCGCCCGACGATCCTGCATTCCTATCCCGCCGCGATGGCCGCGCTGGCGCGGCTCGACCCCAAGGACCGGCGCGTCGCCGAGCGCTGCGAGCTCTTCGTCGCCGGCCTCGAGCTCGCCAACGGCTTCGGCGAGCTCACCGACCCCGTCGAGCAGTGCCGCCGCTTCGAGGCCGACATGGCGACCAAGCAGTCGCTCTACGGCGAGCGCTTTCCCATCGACGAGGATTTCATCGCCGCCGTCGGCCAGATGCCGCCAGCCGCCGGCATGGCCTTGGGCTTCGACCGCCTGATGATGTGCGCCACCGGCGCCACGCGCATCGAAGAGGTGCTGTGGGCGCCGGTCGCGCAATGACGCGCAAGCCGCGCCCGCTTGCCGCCAATCCGAACGAACGTCGTTAAAGGATTGCTTCTTACGGGTCTCAGGACCGCGCGTGCGTTGCATCTGTGCCACACAGCGCGGAAATCATATCGCGATGCGCTAACATGCTTGCCGCGCCGGCGTCACCTACTGTTAATTCGTGCCGGGGCTAAGGTGGCTTTCACGCAAGAGGGGAACACCATGCGTTTGCCGCGCACCGTCCTCGCTGCCGTCTCGCTTGCCGGCCTTGCTCTTCCTGCCCAGGCGCAGGACGACCCTTGGGCCCCGGGCGCCGAAATGCTCGTCCCCGGAAAGTGGTATTTCGGCGCGGGCTATCGCTACCAGACGATCCGCCTGCCGCGCATCGACAACGCGATGCGCTCGCTGCCGAGCGCCGCGGCGCTGACCACGCTGGAGCCGGATTTCAACGCTCACGGCCTCAACGGCTCGATCGGCTATGTCTACCGGGACGGCGCGTATCCGGCGTGGCTCGGCCAAAACCTCCGCGTCGAAGTGAACGGCTGGTGGGTGACCAGCAACTACCAGTCGACGGGCGGGAATTTCGGAACGATTCCCTCGATCAGCCTGTTCCGCATCGACGGCGTGAACAGCGGCATCTCCGGCGCGCATCTCGACACCAGCTCGTCCATCCGCGTCGTCGCGCAGCAGTGGCAGATCGCGCTCCGCGCCGCCACCGACCATCCGCTCACGCCTCAGTGGTTCGTCTCGCCCGAGATCGCGATCATCGGCGGCCGCCAGAACGACGACTACAAGCTGTTCGAGCGCGGCGTCCAGACGGCGACCTTCAACGATCAGCGCATCTACGACGTCAACACAACGCGCATCGGCGGCCAATTCGGCTCGCGCCTCACCTACAAGCCGATCAACACGGTTGCGTTCCATGTCGGCGGCTATGTCGGGGTGCTCCACACCAGCGCCTCGCTGAAGGCGCTCGAAGTCTTCAGCACGGGGACTCCGGTGATCGTCAACGTCAACAACGACCGTTCCGCGGCAGCCTTCATAACCGGCGGGCAGGTCGGGGCCGCGGTCAGCGGCGGGTTCTTCACCCTCAGCCTCGTGGGCGGCGTCGATTACAATTCCAAGGCGGCCGGCGTCCGCGTGCCAACCTTCGCCGACTCGGCACCGATCAGCCTCGTCTTCGACAGCGCCGTGAACTACCACGCGATGCTGACGCTCAAGCTCCGCATTCCTTGACCGGGGCGGCCTGCCCCTGGGGCGCCAAGGTGGTGACTGTCAAGGGCGAGCCGCTGTCGCTCGACGACATCGAGCACCGCATCCTGCGCCCGCTCTGGCGCGACCCGCGCATCCACTATGTCGTCAACTGCGCCTCGATCGGCTGCCCCGACGTGCCGTCGGCGCCGGCGGCGAGCTGCGCTCCGCGTCCACACGGCGCGGCGACGACGCGCGCGCCGGCCGTGCGGGCCAGGGAGACCGTGCCGTCATCGCTGCCGCCATCGGCGACGATGACTTCGTGCGCCTCGCCTTGCCGCGCGAGCGCTCGCAGCAGGCTTGGCAACGCCTCGGCCTCGTTCAAGGTCGGAATGATCACGGAGATCACGCTTTGCCGCCACGCCGCCTTGCTTTGCCGGTCAAAGCAACCCAGGTGAATTTCCCGTGAGCGGGTGAAGCAGGTCACAGTGCGGCCCCACTCTTTCCACTAGATGTGCCGCCTGCCAAAGGGGCGCGCCGGAATCCGCCGGCCCGCCGCGTATGGATCAGGGACAGGGCACTCGTCGCCGATCGTGGTGGCGCGGCCTCGTGGAGACGGCGATGAGCGACGAATTGAACGATCCGCTCTTCGAGCGGCTCGGCCCCATCGTTTTGCGCCTGCTGGCGCTGATTTCGGTGATCACCATCGCGATTCCGATCGCGCTCGTGGCCGTGCTTCCGTTTTTCAACTGAACGGTCTCACCCTGGACGCCGGCTCGGCCGGGTCGCGAGCACGAGTCCGCCGATGATGAGGGCCGCGCCCGCCACGTGGAAGAGGCGCACCTCCTCGTCGAGCAGCAGGATCGCGAGACCGGCGGCGAATACCGGAATCAGGTATTGGAAATGCGTGGCCCGCGTCGGCCCGACGCGCGCCACGCCGTACGCCCAGCACACATAGGCGCCGATCGACGGGAAGAGGCCGAGGTAGAGCGTGACCGCCGCGGTCGTCAGATCGAACGTCAACGTGCGCCCCCCGAGCGTGAGCTCGAAGGCGCTGGTGGCGATCGGCAGCGGCAGCGAGGCGACGACGGTGACGAACAGAAACACGAGCGGCGGCAACGCAGTGCGCCACCGTTTCAGCAGCACCGTGTAGACGGCCCAGAGCAGCACCGCAGCCAGCACCCAGAGATCGCCGATGTTCACAGCCAGCGCCGCGAGTGCCGCTGGATCGCCGCGGCTCACGATGACGAGTACGCCGCAGAGCGACACCGCGACGCCGGCTACCTCAGCGGGGCCGATCCGCTCGCCGAAGCCGAACGCCGAGAAGAGGAGCAGGAACACCGGTGCTGCGGAATTCAGGAGCGAGCCGTTGATCGAGGTGGTATGGGCGAGGCCGGTATAGGTGAGGGCGCTGAAACCGGTGACGCCGATGAAACCGAGCACGACGAGCCGCGGCCATTCGCGGCGGATCGCCGGCCAAGCGCGCAAGGTCGCGGATAGCGCGAAGGGCGCCAGCAGCAGCGCGGCCATGCCCCAGCGCAGCAGACCGAGCGTCTGCGGCGGCACTTGGTACTGGATCCAGCGCGCGATGGCCCAGTTGCCGCCCCAAAACAGCGCCGCCGCCGCGAGCGCGAGGTAGGCTTGCGCCCATCCCGGGCGGACGGGCGTGCCCGCGGCGGATTCGATCGTCTGGTTCATGCGGCGCACGCAGTCAGTAGACGACGACGCTGCGGATCGATTCACCGCGATGCATGAGGTCGAAGCCCTCGTTGATGCGCGCCAGCGGCAGTGTGTGGGTGATGAGGTCGTCGATGTTGATCTTGCCGTCCATATACCAATCGACGATCTTCGGCACCTGGGTGCGCCCTTTGACGCCGCCGAAGGCCGTGCCCTTCCAGGTGCGGCCGGTGACGAGCTGGAACGGGCGCGTCGAGATTTCCTGCCCCGCGCCCGCCACGCCGATGATGACGCTGACCCCCCAGCCGCGGTGGCAGCATTCGAGCGCCTGGCGCATCGTCTTCACGTTGCCGATGCACTCGAAGCTGTAATCGGCGCCGCCGTTGGTCAGCTCGACGAGATGGGGCACGAGATCGCCCTTCACCTCGGCGGGATCGACGAAATGCGTCATGCCGAATTTCTTCGCCAGCGCCGCCTTCTTGGAATTGAGATCGACGCCAACGATCATGTCGGCGCCGGCCAGGCGCGCGCCCTGGATCACGTTCAAGCCGATGCCGCCCAGGCCGAAGACGACGACATTGGCGCCGGGCTCGACCTTGGCGGTGTTGATGACCGCGCCGATGCCGGTCGAGACACCGCAGCCGATGTAGCAGATCTTGTCGAACGGCGCGTCGGCGCGGACTTTCGCGAGCGCGATCTCGGGCACCACGGTGAAGTTCGCGAAGGTCGACGTGCCCATGTAGTGGTGCAGCTTCCGGCCGCCCATCGTGAAGCGGCTGGTGCCGTCGGGCATCAGGCCCTGCCCCTGCGTGGCCCGGATCGACGTGCAGAGATTGGTCTTGCCCGAGAGGCAGAATTTGCACTGCCGGCATTCGGGTACGTAGAGCGGGATCACGTGATCGCCCTTCTTCAACGTCGTAACGTCCTTGCCGACATCGACGACGACGCCGGCGCCCTCGTGGCCGAGGATCGCGGGGAAGAGCCCTTCGGGATCGTCGCCCGACAGCGTGAAGGCGTCGGTGTGGCAGATGCCCGTGGCCTTGATCTCGACCAGCACTTCGCCGGCGCGCGGACCGTCGAGGGTCACGGTCCCGACTTCCAGCGGCTTGCCCGCGGCAATGGCAACGGCGGCGCGAACGTCCATTGTCCTTCCTCCGCATTTCAAGCCCCGCAATCTGGCGGCGCGTCATCGTCACGGCAAGCGCGGGTTGGGCAGACCGCGCGTGCGCACGATCTATACGGCGATCGCTCGGGTCTCGGCGAAGATCGCGTTGAACCGGCGCACGGCCTCGGCGGGGCCCGCGGGATGGTTCCAGACGCCGCTGATCACGGCGAGGAAATCCGCGCCCGCCTCGACCAGCACCCTGCAATTCTCGACCGTGATGCCGCCGATGGCGACGCAAGGCACGGTCATCGACATCGCCCAGTCGCGGATCAGCTCGGGCTCGGCGCGCGTCTTCGGCTGCTTGGTGCCGGTCGGAAAGAAGGCGCCGAAGGCGACGTAGTCAGCACCCTGCTCGGCCGCCTCGTAGGCGAGGTGCTTCGAGTCGTGGCAGGTGACGCCGACAATCGCCGCCGAGCCGACGGTGGCGCGCGCCCGCGCATAGTCCCAGTCCTCTTGCCCGATATGGACGCCGTCGGCGCCGAGCTCGGCCGCGAGATCGGGCCGGTCGTTGACGATGAAGGCGACGTCCTTCGCGTGGCAGATCGGCATCAGCGTGCGCGCGGCGGCGCGGATCGCGTCGTCGCTCGCCTCCTTCATCCGCAGTTGCAGGCAGGCGACGTCGCCGCCGCCGAGCGCCGCCTCGAGCGCGCGCGCGAAGACGGCAGGATCGAACGCGGGCGGCGTGATGAGATAGAGGCGGCAGCGATTGTCGTCGTTGCGCTGCACGGCGCCGCTCCCCGTCGCGCAAACGCGCGGCTACTCGTCCTGCCCCTTGTAGATCTTGATCACGGCATCGAGCAGCTTCAGCGCGTCCTCGCGCGGGCGCTGGAAGCTGTTGCGTCCCATGATCGAGCCGTTGGCGCCGCCCTTGTTGAGCTCGCGCACTTCGTCGAGGATGTCCTTCTCGGTCTTGGCCGCGCCGCCGGAGAAGACGACGATGCGCCGTCCGTTGAAGCAGCACTGCACCACGTGCGCGATGCGCGCCGAGAGCGATGAGATGTCGATCTTCTGCTTCTCGTAGACGGCCTTTGCCTCGGCCTGCTCGATGAAGGCGGTCGGCGGTTTCACCTTGATGATGTGGGCGCCGAGCATCGCCGCCATGTGCGCGGCGTAGGCCGTGACGTCGATCGCGGTCTCGCCGTCCTTCGAGAGCTTGCCGCCGCGCGGATACGACCAGATGACGACGGCGAGGCCCTTCGCCTTGGCCTCCTCGGCCATGGCGCGGATTTCCTCGAACATGCCGTATTGATCGTCGGAGCCCGGATAGATCGTGAAGCCGATGGCCGCGCAGCCGAGGCGGAGCGCGTCCTTGACCGACGCCGTGACCGCCTGGTCCTTCGACGTCGAGTGCGAGTTGGCGCTGTTGACCTTGAGGATGAGCGGAATCTGTCCGGCGAAGGTGTCGGCGCCGGCCTCGATCATGCCGAGCACCGAGGCGTAGGCCGAGAGGCCGGCGTCGATCGCGAGCTGGAAATGGTAGTGCGGATCGTAGGACGGCGGATTGACCGCGAAGCTCCGCGCCGGTCCGTGCTCGAAGCCCTGATCGACCGGCAGGATCACGAGCTTGCCGGTGCCGGCCAAGCGCCCCTGCATCAGCACGCGCGCCAAGTTGGCCTTGGTGCCTGGATTGTCGCTTTCGTAATTATCGAGGATGCGCTTGACGCGGGGCGTGATCTTCATGGCTCGGGACTCGTGCGGGGATTTGGCCATGCGGCGAACGCGGCATGGAACGCGCGATGATTAGACCGGCGCTCCCGGCAATGCAACCGGCCGCGTCCGCCGGGGAACGCCCGGCGCTGCGCGAAGTTCCACCGTCACGTGGAGCGCGGCGCCTGCCGCAGCAGGCGTGCGCCCAGCGCGCGTGCGATCGCCGCGACGCCCGCGCGCGCGCGCGGGTGCCCGCGCAGCACGACGCTCCTGAAGCCCATGCGCAACGCGGACAAGGCCCGGCCGGGATCGTCGGCGCAGTCCATGACGGCGTCGATCGCGATTCCCGGAAACTCGGCGCGCGCGGCCTCGACGAGCGCCCAAAAATAGCCGACGCCGAGATAGCGCGCCGCGCCGGGCGGGCTCGCCAGCACGACCGCCCCGCGCGCGCCGGTCAGCGCCGCCCGCGCCTCCGCGAGCGAGCCGACGACGGCGACGCGCGCGGGAGTGGGCCGCGCGCGGCCTCGGGATTTGCGTCGGGATCGCTTGATTTGCATCAACGGGCTCGGCTGCGAACGCGGCGAAGATCAAGCACTCGCGACGCTCGGCCGCGGCGGCGTGGTTGGCGGCCAAGCTCGGCGCGTAATAACCTAGGTCGAACCCGAGACAAAGGCTTCGGACCTTGCGGAGAATTGCTTGAGCGATATCAAGAAACCGCGCCGGCGTTGGCGCCGGCTCGCCCTCGCGGCGCTGCTGCTCGCGGCCGCCGGCGGCACCGCGTGGTACGCGATGGGCGGCGTCGCGATCGTCACGGCGTCGCGGCCCGAGCGCGGGCCCGCGGTCGAAGCCGTCTACGCCACCGGCGCGGTCGAACCAACCTTCTGGGCGAAGGTTTCCTCCACCCAGGTCGGCCGCATCGCCGAGATTCCGATCAAGGAAGGCGACCGGGTCAAGACCGGCGACGTGCTGATGCGCCTCGACGACCGCGAGGCCAAGCACAAGCTCGCCGAGGCGGAGGCCAAGGAGCGTTTCCTGGCGCAGGAGGTTACGCGCATGTCGGTGCTGGCGCAGCGCGACTTCGCCTCGCAGCAGACCTTCCAGCGCACCGTCAGCGATCACGGCCAGGCCATGGCCGCGGTGGCGGCGGCGCGCCAACGCCTCGCCGATCTCACGCTCACCGCACCGCTCGACGGCGAGGTCCTGCGCCTCGACGGCAATGTCGGCGAGGTGCTGCGCAGCGGCGACGTCGCGGTGTGGATCGGCCAGCGCGAACCGATGCGCATCGAAGCCGAGGTCGACGAAGAGGACATCCCCAAGGTCCAGCGCGGGCAGAAGGTGCTGGTGAAGGCCGACGCCTGGCCGAGCAAGCTGTTCGCGGCGCAGGTCACCTCGCTCACGCCCAAGGGCGATCCGGTCAGCAAGAATTATCGCGTGCGCATCACGCTCGATCCCGGGCAGCCGCTCCAGATCGGCATGACGACAGAGGTGAACATCGTCGTGCGCGAGACCAAAGACGCGCTCTTGGTGCCGTTCAGCGCGCTGCGCGGCGAGGCCGTGTTCCTCGTCGAGGGCGCGCGCGTGCGCCGCCGGACGATCAGGGTCGGCATCGTCGGCACCACCAAGGCCGAGGTCCTCGACGGATTGAAGGAAACCGACCTCGTCGTCTCCGATCCGCCGGCCGGTTTGAAGGACGGCGATTTCGTCAAGGTACGCGCCGCCCAGCCCGCGCCGGGCGCCGCGGCCGCGGACAAGAAAGAGCCGCGCCACCAGTGAACCTCAAGCTCGACATCGCGCTCACGCACCTCAGGGCGAGGAAGCGCCAGACGCTGGTTTCGGTGCTCGGCGTCGCGATGGGCGTCGGCTTCTTCATCGCCATCGCCTCGCTGATGCAGGGCTTCCAGGAAGACCTGGTGCGCCGCGTGATCGACAACTCGCCGCACATCACGATGAAGGACGAGTTCCGCGACCCGCCGCGCCAGCCGATCGAGATCGCATACGCTGGAGGGGCCATAGCGCTGCGCGGCGTGAAGCCCAAGACCGAGATCCGCGGCATACGGCGCGCGGGCCAGATCATGCAGGCGCTCACCACCTGGCAGGGCCTGACCGTCTCGCAGGTGCTGCAGGGCCAGGGCTTCCTGCGCTACGGCAGCAAGGAGCGCTCGGCCACCATCACCGGCATCGAGCCCGACCGCGAGCGCCTCGTGACGCGCATCGAGAAGGACATCGTTGCGGGCTCGATCGATGCGCTCAAGACCGCGGCCAACGGCATCATCCTCGGGCGCGGGCTCGCACGGCGGCTGGCGCTCGAAATGAACGACACGGTGACGGTCACCTCGCCGACCGGCGTCATCATGCGCATGAAGGTGGTCGGCATCTCGCACACCGGCGTTCTCGCCTTCGACGAGGTCAACGCCTACGTCCTGCTCAAGAAGAATCAGATCCTGCAGGGCAAGAGCAACATCGTGAACCAGCTCCGCATGCGCGTCGACGACATCAACCTGTCGCGCGCCATCGCGGGCAAGGTGGAGAGCCGCTTCGGCTACAAGACCGAGAGCTGGGACGAGGCGAACGAAGGCGTGTTCGGCGTGTTCTTCATCCAGAACATGATCATGTATTCGGTGACGAGCGCCATCCTCGTCGTCGCCTGCTTCGGCATCTTCAACATCATCTCGACGGTGATCTTCGAGAAGACGCGCGACATCGCGATCATGAAATCGATGGGCTTCGCCGAGGGCGACGTGCGCACGATCTTCCTGCTCGAGGGGCTGGCGCTGGGTGCCATCGGCGCCGGCATCGGCTGCGCGCTCGGGCTCCTCCTCACCTACATGCTCTCGGTCGTCCGCTTCAAGGCGGTGGGCCTCGTCGAGATCCAGCAGTTTATCTTGAAGTGGTCGTTTTGGCACTACGTGATCGCGAGCGGCATCGCGATGGTTTCGGCCGTGGCCGCCGCCTATATCCCCTCGCGCCGCGCCGCGAAGGTCAATCCCGTCGAGATCGTGCGCGGCGCGGCATGACGCCCGCGGTCGAAGCCCGGAAGGTCACGCGCGTTTTGCCCGGCACGGTGCCGGTGACGCTGGTGCGCGACATCGACGTCGCCATCATGCCGGGCGAGTTCGTCGCCATCACCGGGCCCTCGGGCTCGGGCAAGTCGTCGCTCCTCTATCTCCTCGGCCTTCTCGACCGGCCAAGCGAGGGCAAGATACTCGTCCATGGCCGGGAGACGAGCGGCCTTTCGGGCGACGAGCTCGCGGCGCTGCGCCTTGCACGCGTCGGCTTCGTCTTCCAGTTCCATTTCCTGCTGCCCGAATTCAGCGCGCTCGACAACGTGCTGGTGCCGATGCGCCGGCTCGCGCGTTGGGACGACCGCGAGGCGCGCGAACGCGCCGAGCGCCTCCTCTCCGATGTCGGCCTCGCCGACCAGATGAAAAAGCGCCCCGACCAGATGTCGGGCGGCCAGCGCCAGCGCGTCGCCATCGCGCGGTCGATGGCCAACGACCCCGACATCGTGCTCGCCGACGAGCCCACCGGCAGCCTCGACCAGAAGAACGGCCAGATCGTGTTCGAGATCTTCGCCCGCCTGGCCGGCGACTACCGCAAGTCGGTCATCACCGTCACGCACGACCCGCACCTCGCGGCGCAGACGCATCGGCAGATCCATCTCGTCGACGGGCGGATCGTCGACGACGGCAACGGCACGAAGCGCGCACTCGACGAGACCGCGCTGCCCGCGCCGCCGGGGGTGTAAGGCGTTCAAGGCTCGCGGTCGAGCCGTCAATAGGACGGCCGCGGTATAGGATTTTTTGCTTGACAACCGCGCCACATAGTTTCTATCTTTGTTCTTTACCCTCACAGGTTGAGGAAAAGAATGAACAACTTGCTTCATTTGAGTGGTGGTGTTGGACGTGGTCAGGACAATGACGAAGAAGACGCTTTCGCCGCCGACAATGCGCTGCGCGAGATCGGTGCCTACCGGCCGCCGCCGGAATACGCGACCGAGCCCCAGCGCTACACGACCGAACCGATGGTCGATGCGCTCGAGAACTCTCAAGAACAAAACGGGATCAAAGTGGACGGTTACGCAGAACCCGGGGGCAACGCGCCGCTCGCACATTCAGACATAGCATTCGAAGGCGTGGAGGTGTCGGCCCATTCGCGGAAACCCGATGTGCGGGCGGTTAGCAGCACTTCTAATCCCATCTGCCTCTAACCGCCTCTGATGCAGATCATTTGAAACCACCGCCGCGCCGTTATGTTGAGCCAATGGACCCCCTCGACCCCTTCCTCCGCCTCGGTGCTTCGCTGCTGATCGGCTTTCTGATCGGCTTCGAGCGCGGATGGCGCAAGCGCGACGATCCCGAGGGCTCGCGCCCGGCGGGCTTGCGCACCTTTGCGCTGATCGGCCTCGTCGGCGGCGTCGCCGGGCTGCTCGGCGAAACCTTAGGCGCGCTCGTGATCGCCGCCGGGTTCATTGCCGTCGCGGGCCTCGCGGTCGCCACCTATTTCGCCTCGGTGCGCGCCGACGGCCGCATCGGCGCCACCACCGAGTTCGCGACGGTGGTCGCCTATGCCCTCGGCGCGCTCGCCGGGCACGGGCAGATCGTGCTGGCACTCGCCGCGGCCCTCGTCACCGTGGCGCTTCTCGACACCAAGGCGCCGCTGCACGGACTCCTCCAGCGCATTCATCACGACGAGCTGCGCTCGGCGATCAAGCTGCTGCTCGTCTCCGCCGTGCTGCTGCCGATCCTGCCCGATCAGGCCTACGGGCCCGGCGGCGTCCTCAACCCGCACAAGCTCTGGTGGATCGTCGTCCTCATCGCCGGCCTCTCGCTCGCCGGCCATTTCGCGCAGCGCTTCGCCGGGCCCAGCGCGGGACCGATCCTCTCCGGGCTCTTCGGCGGCCTGGTGTCCTCCACGGCGCTGACCATGAGCGCGGCGCGGCTCTCCCTCCGCGCGGGGGCTCTCGATGCCTCCGAGGCCGCCGCCGTTGCAGCCGCGCAGGCGGTGATGAGCGTTCGCATCCTCGTCGTCGTCGGCGCGCTCAATCTGCCGCTGGTGCCAATGCTGCTTGCGCCCTTTGGCGTGGCCGCAGCGGCATCGATGGCCGCCGCCTACCTGCTCGCGCGGCGGGCCGGCGCACGGCGCCGCGGCGGCGATGAAGACGGCAATGCCGGCCGTGGCGCGGATCGCGATGCGGCGAAGGCGCCCGACGATCTCGGTGCCGCCATCGTCTTCGCTGCCGTCTTGGCGGGCGTGATGCTGATCGCCCACTACGCGCGGGCCTGGCTCGGCCCCACCGGGCTCTACGCGACGGCGGCGCTGGCCGGCCTCGTCGACGTCGATGCCATCACGGTGACGGCGGCGACCCTCGCCGAAGCGCCCGCCTCCCACATCGTCGGCGCCATCCTCATCGCCGCGGCCGTCAACACGCTCATCAAGATCGGCATCGCGTTTTCGGCGGGCTCGCGCGCTTTCGCCGGCCGCGTCGCCGTCGTGATCGCGGCCGTGCTGGCCGCCGGCGCCGCCGGCTACGCGGCCACGCTGCTCTAGCCGGGCGGGGCTTTGCATCCCGTTCGATGTAGGTACAATTGATGTATCTACATGGAAATGGCACATGAGCGACGCGAAGGCATACCGCTACGGGCTGGCGCCGCCGGCGGACGCCGGCGGCGTCGACATCGGCGTAGCGCTGGATCGCGTAGATCACCGCCGGGACGGAGGCCGCGTCAGTGCATCACCTTCCCCATCACCACCGCCACGTCCGACATGCGGTTGGAGAAGCCCCACTCGTTGTCGTACCAGGCGAGCACGCGCACGAACTTGCCGTCGATGACCTGGGTCTGCGTCAGGTCGAAGGTGGCGCTGGCCGGGTTGTGGTTGAAGTCGATCGAAACGAGCTGCGCGCTATTGACCGCGAGGATGCCCTTCAAGGGCCCCGAGGCCGCGGCCTTCTTGACCGCCTCGTTCACCTCGTCAGCCGTTGTCGCGCGCTTGGCGTCAAACTTGAAATCGATCAGCGAGACGTTGGGCGTCGGCACGCGCACCGAGGTTCCATCGAGCTTGCCCTTGAGCTCGGGCAGCACGAGGCCCACGGCCTTGGCGGCGCCGGTCGAGGTCGGGATCAGCGAGACGCCGGCGGCGCGCGCGCGGCGGAAATCCTTGTGCAACGTGTCGACGGTGCTCTGATCGCCGGTGTAGGCGTGGATCGTCGTCATGTAGCCGCGCTCGATGCCGATCGCGTCGTTGAGCACCTTGGCCACCGGCGCCAAGCAGTTCGTCGTGCACGAGGCGTTCGAAACGATGCCGTGATTGTTGTTGAGCTGCTGGTGATTGACGCCGTAGACGACGGTCAAGTCGGCGCCTTCGGCCGGGGCCGAGATCAGCACCTTCTTGGCGCCGGACTCCAAGTGCCTGGCCGCCTGCTCGCGCTTGGTGAAGATGCCCGTGCACTCCATCACCACGTCGACGCCCAGCGATTTCCACGGCAGCTTGGTGGGGTCGCGCTCGGCCGTCACCTTGATGGCGCCGCCGCCGAGATCGATCGTGTCGCCCTTGGCCGTAACGTCGCCCGGGAAGGTGCCGTGCACCGAATCGTATTTCAGCAGGTGCGCGTTGGCCTCGACCGAGCCCAGATCGTTGATGCCGACGAATTCGAGATCGCGGCGCTTGGCCTCGTAGGCGGCGCGGAGCACGAGCCGGCCGATGCGACCGAAGCCGTTGATGGCGACGCGGAGCGGCATGGAATTCTCCCTTTTCTTCCTTTTGGTGCGCGGTCAGAAATTCTGGGCCTGATCTGCGGCCGTGCCGGGCGCGTGGCAGACGGCCTCGATATTGTGTCCGTCGGGATCGAAGACAAAGGCGGCGTAGTAATTCGGATGATAGTGGGGGCGCAGCCCAGGCGGCCCGTTGTCGCGCCCGCCGGCGCCCAGCGCTGCCCGGTAGAACGCATCGACCTCGGCGCGGTTCGCGGCGGTGAAGGCGAAATGGAGCGTCCGTTCGAGGGCGCCGCCGCCCGCGATCCAGAAGACGGCGTGCGCAACGCCGAAGCCGGCGCGGTCGGGCGCGCCCGAGGGCTCGGCCGGCAATTCCTTCTTCATGGCATAGCCGAGCGGCGCCAGCGCGGCCGCGTAGAAGTCGCGGCTCTTACGGCAGTCGCCGACGTCAAGGCCGAGGTGATCGATCACCGCTTCTTCCGTTTCGCCCCCGCCCTCTTGGCAAGCTTCCTGGCGGCCCTCTTCTTGACCGATTTCGTGGCCGCGCTCTTCGCCGCCGGTGCCCCGCCCGGCGGGTAGTGGCACACGACCTCGACATTGTGTCCGTCGGGATCGAGCACGAAGGCGCCGTAATAGTTGGGATGATAGTGCGCGCGGATCCCGGGCGGCCCGTTGTCGCGCCCGCCCGCGGCGAGCGCGGCCTTGTAGAACGCATCAACGAGCGCGCGGCTCTTGACGGCGAAAGCGATATGCGTGTGCGGCCGGGTTGGGCCGCCGCCGGCGAGCCAGAGATCGGGCTTCCCGTCGCCCAGGCCCGCGGCGGGCTGGCCGCCCGCCTGCTCGGCCGGGAATTCCATCATCACCTTGTAGCCGATCGGCGCCAGCGCCTTGGCGTAGAACTCCTTGCTCTTGGCGAAATCGCTGACCGCGAGACCCATATGGTCGATCATCGGAAGCCCCCAGCGTTTAGACCAGCCGCGCCTTGACCGCCTTCACGACCGCGTCGGCGGTAATGCCGAAATGCTTGTAGAGTTCGCCGGCGGGGGCCGAGGCGCCGAAGCCCGTCATGCCGACGAAGCCGCCCTCGGGGCCGAGCCAGCGCTCCCAGCCGAAGCCGACGGCGGCCTCGACCGCGACCTTCACCGTGCCGGCGCCCAGGACCTGCTCGCGATAGGCGGCGGGCTGGCGCTCGAACAGCGACCAGCACGGCATCGAGACGACGGCGGCTTCGATGCCCTCGCCCGCGAGCTTCGCCTGCGCCTCCATCGCGATGGAGACTTCGGACCCGGTCGCGAGCAGTGAGACTCGCCGCGGCCCCGTCGATTCGCTCAGCACATAGGCGCCGCGCGCGCAGAGATTATCGCGCGTGTGGATCGTGCGCAGCGCGGGCAAGGCTTGGCGCGTCAGGACCAGCACCGAGGGCATTTCCTTGGCGGCGAGCGCCAGCGCCCAGCACTCCGCCGTCTCGACCATGTCGGCCGGCCGCAGGACCTGGAGATTGGGGATCGCGCGCAACGCCGCGAGGTGCTCGACCGGCTGATGCGTCGGCCCGTCTTCGCCGAGGCCGATCGAATCGTGCGTCATCACAAAGACGACGCGCACGCCCATCATCGCCGCGAGGCGGATCGAGGGCCGGCAGTAGTCGGTGAAGACGAGGAACGTGCCGCCATAGGGAACGACGCCGCGATGCAGCGCCATGCCATTCATCGCCGCCGCCATGCCGTGCTCGCGCACCCCGTAATGGACGTAGCCGCCGAGATATTCGCCGGCCTTGATGTTCTTGTGCACCTTGGTCTGCGTGAGCACCGACCAAGTAAGGTCGGCCGAGCCGCCGACGAGCTCGGGCATGATCTTGGTGAGCTCCTCGAGCACGTTGCCGGAGCATTGGCGGGTCGCCACCTTGGGCTTTTCGGCCGCGGCCTTGGCCTTGATCGACTCGATCGTGCCCGCAAAGGGTGCCGGCAGGTCGCCGGCCGTGACGCGCTCGAATTCCGTGCGCTTCTCGGCGGGTGCTCCGGCGAGGCGCTTCGTCCACGCCTCGTAATCGGCGCCGCCGCGCGCGCCGTAGGCGCGCCAGGCCGCGACGATCTCCTTGGGAACGACGAAGGGCGGATGCGGCCAGCCGAGCTTCTCGCGCGCGCCGGCCAATTCCTTCTCGCCGAGCGGCGCGCCATGGGTCGCGGCCGTGCCCGCCTTGGAGGGCGCGCCGTAGCCGATCACGGTGCGGCAGCGGATCATGGTCGGCCGACCGTCGCTGCGCCGCGCCTCGGTCAGCGCCGCCGTCACCGCCACCGGATCGTGGCCGTCGGCCTCGAGCACGCGCCATCCGGCCGCGGCGAAGCGCAACGTCGCGTCCTCCGAGGTGGCGAGGCTGGTCGGCCCGTCGATCGAGATCTTGTTGTCGTCGAACAGCACGATGAGCTTGCCGAGCTTCAGGTGGCCGGCCAGCGTGATCGCCTCCTGCGAGATGCCTTCCATCAGGCAACCGTCGCCGGCGAGCACGTAAGTGTAGTGGTCGACCAGCGCATCGCCGAAGCGCGCGGCGAGGATGCGCTCGGCCAGCGCCATGCCGACGGCGTTGCCGAGCCCCTGGCCCAGCGGCCCCGTCGTCGTCTCGATACCGGCGGCGTGGCCAAATTCGGGATGGCCCGGGGTGCGGCTGCCGAGCTGGCGGAAGCGGCGCAGCTCGTCGAGCGTCATGTCGCCGTAGCCCGCGAGATGCAGCGCCGCGTAGAGCAGCATCGAGCCGTGCCCGGCCGAGAGCACGAAGCGGTCGCGATCGGGCCAGTCCGGGTGCTGCGGATCGAATTTCAGGAAGCGCGTGAACAGCACCGTCGCCACGTCGGCCATGCCCATCGGCATGCCGGGATGTCCCGATTTCGCCTGCTCGACGGCGTCCATGGCGAGAGCGCGGATGGCGTTGGCCATCGAGGTGTGCGAAACGGCGGGCTGATGCATGAGGCTTGCGTGCGGCGGGCGCGGGCGGGAGGGAATGCGGCGCGAGCGGGCCGCGCGCGGAACATGGCGTCGGCGACGCGGCGCGTCAACCAGCGCCGGGCGCGCAGTCGATACGCGATCCACAACGCAAACACGCCGGCGGGGATGCGCCCGTCGCCAACGCACCAATCGGATGCGGCCGACCGCGCTTGTCCTCGCGCCCGTTTGTCCGAATGCGGCGACCCTCGGGGCGAAAAATCTGTTTGCAACACGCTTGCCGCAATTGACGCCGCTTCCCACCTCCCCCTATCCTTCCGCCTCAGGGAGTCGGCCCAAGTTGCGGAAACCATTGAAATTCGCTGCGGCCGCTTAGGGGCCGTCGCGGGCCGGTTCGGGACATGGAACGGCTGGAACAAGCGAGATCGCGCCTCGACCGGGCGCTCGAGAGGCTCGAAGCAGCGCAGCAGGCGCTGGACGACCGCGTGCGCGTGCTCAAGGCCGCGGTTTCGCCGGGCACGGATTGGCAGGAGCTGATCCGCGCCGTCGAAACCGTGCAGAAGGAAAATCACACGCTCGCCGAGCGCGAGGAGCGGCTGCGCGGCCGGCTCGACGCGGCGATCGCGCGGCTCGCGGCGATGCTCGGCGAAAACGCCGAAAACGGCGGCGCGGAGAAACGCGCGTGAGCGAAGTCACGATCACCGTCAACCGCCGCCCCTATCGCCTCGCCTGCGAGGACGGACAGGAGAAGCATCTCCAGGCGCTGGCGGCCGGGATCGATGCGCGCGTCTCCGATCTCGTCGGCAAGTTCGGCCAGATCGGCGACCAGCAGCTGCTCGTCATGGTCGGCCTCCTGTTTGCCGACGAGGCGAACGAGCTGCGCCGCCGGCTCGAGCAGCAGGAGCGGCTTTCAGCCGAGCATGCTTCCGCCTTCGCGGCCGCCGACGCGGCCGCCGCCGGCGTGCTCGATGCAATGGCCGAGCGGATCGAGGCGCTTGCCGCCGGCGTCGAGCGCGCGGCCCGGGAACTCAGCAAATGAGGGGAAGACCGATGCGGCTTTCGCTCGCCGCCGGCGTGGTCGCCGGCATCGCCGCCCTCGCCTCCGGCGCGGGCGCGCAGCAGAAGTCCGAAGATGAAATGTTCAAGCTCATGAAGAGCGAGAGGATCGGCGCGCTTCGCCTCGACATGACCGAGGCGCAGGTGAAGCAGATCCTGACCGCCCGCCCCGTGATCAGCCGCGAGCAGCTCTGGGGCGCCGACGGCCAGTACCACCTGAAATGGACCTACGGCGCCCAGGGCGTGAGGCTCGGCTTGGTTTCGGAAAAGAAGGGCGGCCCCAAGATCGTGGAATCGATCGATTGCACCGCGCGCTGCACGCTCACGAGCGCGCGCGGCATCGGAATCGGCAGCACGCTCGCCGACGTGCAAAAGGCCTACGCGGCCGAATTCAACAAGGACGAGAGCAAGTTGCCCCAGCTCTTCGTGGCCGGCACGATCTATGGCGGTCTGCTGCTGAAGTTCAAAGCGGGCAAGGTCAGCAGCATGTTCCTCGGCGCCGCCGCTGAGTAAGCGGTCGCCGAAGTGGCGAGCCCCCAAGTGACCGAGGACGCGACGCGCGCCGCCAAGGCGAAACTCCGCGAGGACGCGAAGGCGCGGCGCGCCCGCCTCCGGCCCGAGGATGCGGCGGCGGCCGCGCTGGCGGTGCGCGATCGCGTTCTCGCCGCCGGCCTCGTCCCCGCGGGTGCCACGGTCAGCGGCTTCTGGCCGATCGGCGACGAATTCGATCCGCGCCCGCTGATGGAAGCGCTCGCCCGGCGCGGGCACACGCTCTGCCTCCCCGTCGTCGTCGGCCGCGGCCGCCCACTGGCGTTCCGCGCCTGGGCGCCCGGCGATCCCTTGGAGCGCGCCGGCTTCGGCCTGAGTGTGCCGGCCTGGGACGCGCCGCCCGCAATCCCGCGCTTCCTCGTCGTGCCGCTGCTCGCCTTCGACCGGCGCGGCTATCGCCTCGGCTACGGCGCCGGCTATTACGACCGCACGATCGCGGAGCTGCGCGCACGCTCGAAGCACGTCTTCGCGCTCGGCGTCGGCTTCGCGCTCCAGGAAGCGCCGGAGGTGCCGGTCATGGCGCACGACCAGCGACTCGACGCCATCGCGACCGAGGACTATTTGATCGGCCCCTTCGATTGATCCGGCGAGGCGAAGCGATGGACCTCTATCACATCTGGTGCGACTTGAAGCCGGGCCAGAGCGATCTCGACTTCGCCGAGCATGTCGGGCGCTATCTCGGCAAGCTCAAGGCCGAAGGCCTCATCGCCGGATACCGCCTCGGCCGCCGCAAGCTCGGCTTCGGCATTCCGGGCTTGGGCGAATTCCACGTCGAGATCGAGACCAAGGACCTGGCGCAGCTCGAGCGCGCGTTCCAGACCGTGTCCACGCGCGCCGATCCGGTCGAAAGCCTGCACCACGCGGTAAATTCACGGGTGGAGAATTTCAAGGCGGCGCTGTATCGGGACTTTCCCGATCCGCACCGGCGGAAAGGCGAGGAAAAGTTCTGATGCGCATCCTCTATTGCGGCGACGTGGTGGGCCGGTCGGGCCGCGATATCGTCACCGCCGAATTGCCCAAGCTGCGCGAGCGCCTCAAACTCGATTTCGTGCTCGTCAACGGCGAGAACGCGGCCGGCGGCTTCGGCATCACGCCCGAGATCTGCCGCCTGCTCTACCAGCAGGGCGCCGACACCGTGCTGCTCGGCAACCACAGCTGGGACCAGCGCGACGTCATCGGCTACATCGACGGCGACCCGAAGCTGCTGCGCCCGCTCAACTACCCCAAGGGCACGCCCGGGCGGGGCCTCGCCCTCTTCACGCTCGCCGACGGGCGCAAGCTCCTCGTCATGCAGCTGATGGGCCGGCTCTTCATGGAGGCGATCGACTGCCCGTTCCAGGCGATGGACGAGGCGCTCGCCCCCTATCGCCTCGGCGGCAACGTGCAGGCGATCGTCGTCGACATCCATGCCGAGGCCACCAGCGAGAAAATGTCGATCGCGCATTCGGCCGACGGCAAGGTCTCGCTCGTCGCCGGCACGCACACCCATGTGCCGACGGCGGATGCGCAGATCCTCTCGGGCGGCACGGCCTACATCACCGATGTCGGCATGTGCGGCGACTACGATTCGGTGATCGGCATCCGGAAGGACATCCCGATCCAGCGCTTCCGCCGCAAGATGCCCGGCGAGCGTTTGACGCCGGCCGAGGGGCCGGGCACGCTCTGCGCCGTCTTCGTCGAGACCGACGACCGCACCGGCAAGGCCAAGCGCATCGCGTCGCTGCGCCTCGGTGGCAAGCTCACGCCGCAATGGCCGCTGGAGGAAGCGGCCGAGTAGCAAGCCCCTTCCCCGCTGGGGGGAAGAGGTTGGGGATGAGGGGGCGACGGAAATTCGACCGCGAGCGTGTCGCCGCGGGTCACGCCGCTTGCGCCAGAACTCGTTTCGCACGCGAAGATTTCCGCGCGCTTCCGCGCGTCGAACGTCGAGGCGCGTCGCCCGCTCGCCCCCTTCCCGTTCGCCCCAACGCGAGGCGAGGTTCACTCGATCGTCGGCAGCAGCAGCGCCATCTGCACGAGATCATCGTAGCGGCCGTCGATCTTGCGCGCGCGGCGCCGCACGCCCTCGACGTCGAATCCGACCTTGCGATACAGCGCCCGCGCCGCGGTATTGTCGGGAAAGACCTGAAGCTCGACGCGCTCGAGGCCGATGCGGCTCGCATGAACGAGGGCCGCCCGCAGTAACGCCTCGCCGAGCCCGCGACCGCGATATTCGGCATCGAGCCCCATGCCGAGCGCGCCTACATGCGCGAATCCCGGCCGTTCCGGGCGCGGTTTGGGCACGTGGATGTCGCACCAGCCGACGATGCGCGCGCCGTCCGCCTCGGCGACGTAGAAGGGCAGGTCGCGCGCGGTCATGTCGCCGACGAAGGCCCGCACCTCGGCTTCGGGATAGGCCTCGGTGATGGCCACGAAGATGCGGGCGCGCGCCACGCGGTCGATTCAGGCGCGGTAGGACTCGACGTCGCCGTCGCGGACGGCGCGGATGATGACATTGCCGTTCCCCGGCATGTGGGCGATTCTGCTCCCCGCCGGCCGCGGCGAGCAAGGCCGCGGCCGCCCCGGCCGGCGCCTTTGCGTCCCGCGCGCGGATGAATTATTAGAAACGGATCGCGAACCGATCCATTTTGCGTGCGCCGTCTGCGGCGCACCCTCACCATCGAGACCGACGCCATGGCCGGCCATTCCCAATTCGCCAACATCATGTACCGCAAGGGCGCGCAGGATAAGAAGCGCGCCAAGGTGTTCAGCAAGGTCGTGCGCGAGATGATGACCGCCGCACGCCAGAGCCCCGACCCCGAGGCCAATCCGCGACTGCGCGCCGCCATCGTCGCCGCGCGCGCGGTCAACATGCCGAAGGACAACATCGAACGCGCGATCCGCCGCGGCAGCGGGCAGGAGCCGGGGGTGGTCTACGAAGAGGTGCGCTACGAGGGACTGGCGCCGGGCGGCGTGGCGCTCATCGTCGAAGCCCTCACCGACAATCGCAATCGCACCGCCACCGACGTGCGTACGATTTTCGGCAAGAACGGCGGCAAGCTCGGCGAACTCAACAGCGTGGCGTTCCTCTTTAGCCGCGTCGGCACCATTCTCTATCCCGCCGCGGCCGCCGGCGCCGACGCGATGTTCGAGGCGGCGCTCGAAGCCGGCGCGCAGGACGTTGCCTCCGACGCCGCGCGCCACGAGATCACCTGCGCGCCCGAGGATCTGGCGGCCGTGCGCGACGCGCTCGAGGCGAAGTTCGGCGCCGCCGAAAGCGCCAAGCTCGGCTGGAAGCCCAACAGCACCGTTCCGGTCGGCGACGAAGCCGTGGCGCGCGACCTCTTCAAGCTGGTGGAGGCGATCGAGGACAACGACGACGTCCAAACCGTCTACGCCAACTACGAAATTCCCGACGACCTCATGCAAAAGCTCGCCGCGTGATAGATGAATGAACAGGGAGGCGGGGAGACGGGGAGAAAGGAATTGAACCACGGAGAACACAGAGGACACGGAGAAGTGAGGATTGCGCGCCGAGGGCGCGCAGGAGTTCTTCCTCCGTGTCCTCCGTCGTTTCCATCTTTCTTCTCCCCGCCTCCCCGCCTCCCTGTTCACTTCTCGACCTCTGCCGCAGGAACGGCGCATGGGTGAGCGGGTGCGCATCATCGGGCTGGATCCGGGATTGCGGCGCACCGGCTGGGGCGTCGTCGAGGCGGAAGGCAACCGCCTCCGCCACATCGCGCACGGCGTGATCGCGACCGAGCGGGCGGCGACGACGGCGCGGCGGCTCACGCAGATTTTCCGCGGCATCGAGGAGATTTTCGACGCGCACGCGCCCGATGCCGCCGCGGTCGAGGAGATCTTCGTCAACAAGAATCCGGGCAGTACGTTGAAGCTCGGCCAGGCGCGCGGCGTGGCGCTGCTCGTCCCCGCCATGCGGGGCATCGCGGTCGAGGAATACGCCGCCAACCTCGTCAAGAAATCGCTGGTCGGCGCCGGCCATGCCGAGAAGGCGCAGGTCCTGCACATGGTGCGCCTGTTGCTGCCGACCTGCGGGGCGCTCGCGCCCGACGCCGCCGACGCGCTCGCCGTCGCCATCTGCCACGCGCATCACGCC
This sequence comes from Alphaproteobacteria bacterium, assembly GCA_036555425.1. Classification (GTDB taxonomy): domain Bacteria; phylum Pseudomonadota; class Alphaproteobacteria; order Bin65; family Bin65; genus SBBV01. Next base: position 24,403 of record DATBLL010000104.1, read on the forward strand.
GGCACGCGCCGCGCCTGGGCGCCGGAAAGCGCGCGGCGCGCGGGAGCGTTGCGTTGATCGCCGCGCTGGCCGGGCGCGTCGACGCGGTCGGCGCCGATCATGCCGTGATCGACGTAAGCGGCGTCGGCTATCTGGTGTTCGCCTCGGGGCGCACGCTCGCCCGCTTGCCCGAGGCCGGCGGCAGCGCCAAGCTCTTGATCGAGACGCATGTGCGCGAGGACCACATCCATCTCTACGGCTTCGCCGATGCCGCCGAGCGCGATTGGTTCCGGCTGCTGACGACGGTACAGGGCGTCGGCGCGCGCACCGCGATGGCGATCCTCTCCGCGTTGGCGCCCGAAGATTTGACGCTGGCGGTGGCGGCGCAGGACAAGGCCGTGCTGACGCGCGCCGATGGCGTCGGCTCGAAGCTCGCGACCCGTATCGTGACCGAGCTCCGCGACAAGGCCGGCAATTTGGCGCTCGGCGCCGGCAAGGATACGCGGCCCGTTTCGGGCCCGGCGCCCACGACCCGCGCCGCCGAACAGGCGGTTTCGGCCCTCGTCAATCTCCAATACAGCCAGGGCGAGGCGTTCGGCGCGGTCAACCGCGCGGTGCAGAAGCTCGGCGCCGAGGCGCCGGTCGATGCGCTCATCATCGCCGCGTTGAAGGAGCTGGCGTCGTAAATGGCCAGGCCCGAGCCCCCCGACAGCGACCGCGCCAGCGACCGCGGCAGCGACCGCGTCGTTGCGCGCGAGAAGCGCGCCGACGATCAGGACGCGGCGCTGCGCCCGCAATCGCTCGCCGATTTCGTCGGCCAGAAGCACGCGCGGGAGAACCTCGCGGTCTTCATCGCCGCCGCCAGGGCGCGCGGCGAGGCGCTCGACCACGTTCTGCTGCACGGTCCGCCCGGCCTCGGCAAGACGACCTTGGCGCAGATCGTGGCGCGCGAGCTCGGCGTCGGCTTCCGCGCCAGCTCCGGCCCCGTCATCGCGCGCGCCGGCGATCTCGCCGCGATCCTCACCAACCTGCAGCCGCGCGACGTGCTGTTCATCGACGAGATCCACCGGCTCAATCCGGCGGTCGAGGAGATCCTCTATCCGGCGATGGAGGACTATCAGCTCGATCTCATCATCGGCGAGGGGCCGGCGGCGCGCTCGGTGCGCATCGACCTGCCGCCCTTCACGCTGGTCGGCGCCACCACGCGCTCGGGCCTGTTGACGACGCCGCTGCGCGAGCGCTTCGGCATTCCGCTGCGGCTCGACTTCTACACCGCCGAGGATCTCGCCAAGATCGTGACGCGCGCGGCGAGGCTCTTGGGCGCGCCGCTCGAGGCCAAGGCGGCGATGGAGATCGCGCGCCGCTCGCGCGGCACGCCGCGCGTGGCCGGGCGCCTGCTCCGCCGCGTGCGCGACTTCGCCGCCGTCGACGCCGCCGGTGCGGCGGGCGCCGGTGCGGCGGGCGCCGCCACGGCGGGCGGGGGGCCGATCACGCTCGCCGCAGCGCAGACCGGCTTGGCGCGCCTCGACATCGACGACCGCGGCCTCGACACGATGGACCGCCGCTATCTCCGCTGTATTGCCGAGACCTATGGCGGCGGCCCGGTCGGCGTAGAGACCATCGCCGCCGTCCTTTCCGAGCAGCGCGACATGGTCGAGGACGTGATCGAGCCGTTCCTCATCCAGGCCGGGCTCGTGCAGCGGACGCCGAGGGGGCGCATGATCACGGAGCAGAGCTGGGCCTATCTCGGTCTCGAAGCGCCGAAGAACGCGGCGCCGCGCCAGCTCGATCTCCTCGGCCAACCCCAGGAAGGCGCCGACGACGGCGAATAGCCGCGCGCCCCTACGGTTGCGTGCCGACCATATGTTTTGCCCTCGGACGCCTCCAGCGAGCGGTGCGGCGCGGCGCAGCGGCGGCGGGCCTTTCCCGTTCTGCGGCTTCGCCTGGCAATATGGCGGGCTCGCGAGCCTGCGCGACAATTCCGGCACGAAGCTGCCGCGCGGCCTGATCATCGCCTTGGCGCCGCAGGAGACGCCGACACCCGCCGAAGAACAGCAGGTGTTGGGGGACAGGCTCATCGGTTCCGACCACCCGCTGCTGGCGAAGCTCGATGTGCGCATCGGGGTCATCATCTTGAACTTCCGCGACCGCGTCTCGGGCCGGGTAAACTGAGCCCTCCGGCTCGGTGGCACTGGCCGCGCAATTCCCGAGCGAACCACGCGGTCATACGCTAGGTTCCGCGCCATGACTGCCGAACCTCGACCCCGCGCCGCAGCCCCCTCCTCGGGCGCCATCGACGACGATGCGCGCGAGCACGTTTTTCCGGTGCGCGTCTACTACGAGGATACCGATGCGGCCGGCATCGTCTACTACGTGAACTATCTCAAGTTCGCCGAGCGGGCGCGGACGGAGATGCTGCGGCTCATGGGCCGCGAGCAGCAGCAGATGATGGAGCGCGACGGCGTCGCGTTTGCGGTCAAGAGTGCGCGCATCGAGTATTTCAAGCCCGCGCGGCTCGACGATGCGCTCACCGTGCGCACCGGCCTCGTCGAGGTGGCCGGCGCCAGCTTGAAGGTGCGCCAGCGCATCTTTCGCAGCGCCGAGCTGCTGGTGGATCTGCTGATCCGGCTCGCGGTGATGGATCGGGCCGGACGGCCGGTGCGCCTCCCGGCCGATATCCGCGCGGCCCTGGCGCCGCACGCCGACGCGAGGCGGGATATGACCGCGTGAGAGGCGCCCTCCGCCGGGGTGCCTCCATCCAAGGGTGTCGTCCCCGCGAAAGCGGGACGACAACAATTTAATGATTGGAGCGCCGAAATTGGCCCACTTCGACCCGGGCACGAAGCGCCCATTGCCCCTCGTAACCCTTGCCGGGGGCCGGTGGGTGGTCCAAAAAACGCCTCGTTTCCCGCCTATTCCCCGGCGCGCCGCGCCCTTAACCCAATTTTTGTGACCATGGACCTTTCCGGCCTGCACCTCCTCGATCCGGTTGTCATCGATTCGGTTCGCGACACGCTGTTCACGGCGCGCGATCATGTCGTCAGCGCCGCGCATTCGCTCGTGGCAGCATGGATTCCCGATGGCGGCGATGTCGGCGCCGACCCGCAGCCCGATTTCGGCCAGCACCATTACGCCCATGGCGGCGCCGTCGACGACGGTCGCGGCCAGGTCGATCTCGCCGAGGCGCCGGCTGAAAAGCCCGCCGACAAGCCCCCGACCGTGCCGCCCGAGAAGCGCGTGACCGAAGGCTCGCTCGAGCGGAAGGACGTGCCCGGCGCCGGCGGCCCATCCTCCAGCGTCGATTTCTCGATCTGGGGCATCGTCTCGCGCGCCGATCCCGTCGCCAAGGTCGTGATCGCGATCCTTTCCGTGGCGTCGGTGTGGAGCTGGGCGATCATCTTCGAGAAGATCATCGCGCTGCGCTCGGTCAACGGCCGCTCGGACAAGTTCGAGGACCGCTTCTGGTCGGGCGGCTCGGTCGATTCGCTGTTCGACGAAGTCGGCCGCCGGCCCAACAGCCCCATGGCCGCCCTCTTCGCCGCCGCCATGCGCGAGTGGCGCCAGTCGACGACACCCGACCACACCGGCCAGCAGACGATCCTGGGCGGCGTCAAGGAGCGCATCGAGCGCGTGATGCACGTGACGCTCGGGCGCGAGATGTCGCGGCTCGAGCGCAATGTCGGATTCCTCGCCACGGTCGGTGCCACGGCACCGTTCATCGGCCTTTTCGGCACCGTCTGGGGCATCATGAACAGCTTCCAGCACATCGCGATCCAGAAGAACACCAATCTCGCGACCGTGGCGCCCGGCATCTCGGAGGCGCTCTTCGCGACCGCGCTGGGGCTTCTCGCCGCCATTCCCGCGGTGATCGCCTATAACCGCTTCTCGGGCGAGCTCGACCGCTACGCCCACCGGCTCGAGGGCTTCACCGGCGAGTTCACCGCCATCGTCTCGCGCCAGCTCGAAGGCGGAGTGCGCTGATGGCGATCCAATTGGGCAGCGGGGCGAACGGCCGCAGTGGGCGCGCCTATCGGCGCATGTCCGAGATCAACGTGACGCCGTTCGTCGACGTGATGCTGGTGCTGCTCGTGATTTTCATGGTGACGGCGCCGCTACTCACCGTGGGCGTGCCGGTGGACCTGCCCAAGACCAGCGCCGCCTCGATCAGCAAGCCCGACGAGCCGCTGATCGTCACCGTCACCGCCGAAGGCAAGGTCTACCTCCAGGAGACGGAGATGACCGATGCGCAGCTCGTCGAGAAGCTCAAGGCGATGTCGGCCGACAAGGCCGAGCAGCGCCTCTATGTGCGCGGCGACAAGTCGGTGCCCTATGGGCGCGTGATGGAGGTGATGGGCCAGTTGGCCGGCGCCGGCTTCACCAAGGTGGCGCTCATCGCCGAATCGGCGGAGGCCCCCGCGCCCGGCAAAGGGCCGCCGGGCAAGGCGCCGGCGCGCCCGCCCGGGCGCTGACGGTGCCATGCGCTACGGCCTCCCGCTCTCGATCTTCTTCCACGGCGTGATCGTCGTCGTGGTGCTGTTCGGCTGGCCGGTGCTGAGCAGGCCGATGGCCGAGAAGACGATCGAGGTGCCGGTCGAGATCGTGCGCTTCGACGAAACCAGCAATCCGCCGCCGGGGCAGAAGCAGGACCAGCGCGACGACCGCACGCCCGACGACGACAAGACCACGGGCAAGAGCCGTTCGGCCGACGGCGGCCGCACCCGCCCGGTGGCGCGCCCCGAAACCGTGCCCGAGCGCCCGAACGAAACCGAGGTGAAAAAGCCCGCCGAGACGCCGGACGACAAGATCGCAACGCCGAAGGAATCCGACAAGGCCGCGCCCAAGGCGCCCGAGCGCCCGCCCGAGCCGCCCAAGCACGAAGTGAAGAAGCCGTCGGAGACGCCGGAGACGGCAACCCCCAAGAGCGAGCGCGACACCGCCACGCCGGCGCGCCCGCCCAAGCCACCGAAGCAGCGGGACGTGAGCGTCCCCGAGCCCAAGCCGGTCCAGAAAACGCCGGCCACGCCCGACAGCGAAAAGAAGACGGCGACGATCAAGAAGCCGCCGGCGCCGCCCGAGCCTGAGCGCGACGATGCCTCGCTGCGGCCGCCGCCGCGCGTGACCACGCCCGATCCTTCGACCGCGCCCGAGCGGCCCGACGCCGATCGCGACGCGGCGCTGCCCAAGAGGCCGGCGGCGCCGCCGAAACCGCCGGCCAATCAATATGCGGCGCTGCGCCCGCCCGCGGCTCCCGACAAGTCGGCGACCAGGGAGCCCAAAGAAGAGAAGCCGCAGATCAAGTCGCAGCCGACCTTCCGCCCCGCGCCGTCCGAGGCGGAGAAAAAGAAAGAGGACGCGCCGGCGGTCAAATCGCGGCCGACGTTCCGCGCCGACAAGGCGAAGCCGGAGCCGCGCGAGGACAAGTCGAAGCAGCCGGCGCCCACGCCCTCCAAGCTCGATTCGATCTTCCGCAGCCTCGACAAGGAAAGGAAGGCGCCGCAAGAGGCCGACGCCGAGCGCACCGCGCGCGAGCAACGCCGCGGTGCGCCCGAGCACAAGCCCGGCGCGCCGCTCACCGTCAGCGAGATCGACGCCGTCAAGCGCCAGATCCGCCGCTGCTGGAGCGCCGACGCGGCGGCGAAGGAGCTCGAATCGCTCATCGTCATCATCGAGGTCTGGATGAACGAGGACGGCACCGTGCGCGAGGCCAAGTTCGCGCCCGAGATGCGCATCCGCGGGCCCGCGCACCGCGCCGCCGCCGACCGCGCGCTGCGCGCCGTGCTCAACGAAAAGTGCCAGCCCTACAAGCTGCCGCCGGAGAAATACGCGCGCTGGCGGCAGCTGAAGCTCGAATTCGACCCCTCCGAATGAGGGGATGCCAAGGACCCGCCTTACGCACGTATAGTGAAATAGTGAAGAAGAAAGGGTGAGCGAGAAACAATGTCCGGGACCCGCCTGATCGCGGCGCTCTTCGCCGCGGGGCTTGCCGCCGCGGCCGCCGCCGCGCCCAGCGCGGCGGAGCTGCGCATCCGCATCACCGACCCCAATTTCGAGCCGCTGCCAATCGCGATCTCCGACTTCGCCGCCGAGCGCGAGGACGACCGCGTCCAGGGTCAGCGCATCGTCGAAGTGATCGTCAACAATCTGCGCAACTCCGGCGTGTTCAAGCCGCTCGACCCGCGCTCGTTCATCCAGAAGCCCGACGAGCTGGCCCGCGCGCCGCGCATGGCCGACTGGAAGCAGATCGGCGCCGAGGCCGTGGTCGGCGGGCAGATCAGCTCGTCCGGCGGCACGCTCCGGGTCGTGCTGCGCGGCTGGGAGGTGAGCACGGGCAAGGGCTTCGTCGGCAAGCAGCTCGAGACCTCGTCCGCCAACTGGCGCCGCCTCGCGCACAAGATCTCCGACCGCATCTTCGAGGGCCTCACCGGCGAGACTGGCTATTTCGACACCCGCGTCGTCTACGTCGCCGAGACCGGCCCGCCGACCAAGCGCGTGAAGCGCCTCGCCATCATGGACCAGGACGGCGCCAACAACCGCTACCTCACGGTGGGCGAGAACCTGGTGCTGACGCCGCGTTTCTCGCCGACCGCGCAGGAGATCACCTATCTTTCCTACACCGGCAACGCGCCGCGCGTTTATATCCTCAGCATCGACAGCGGGCGGCGCGAGGTGGTGGGCGATTTCCCCGGCATGACCTTCGCGCCGCGCTTCTCGAACGACGGCAACAAGATCGCGCTCTCGCTCGAGACCGACGGCAATTCGGAGATCTACGCGATGGAT
>DATBLL010000107.1:0-40127 GCA_036555425.1 Alphaproteobacteria bacterium
GCAGCGCCACTTCCGCGTAGAACCGGACGCCGCGCGTGGCGATCGACGCCAGGATGAAAACGGTGAGATCGAACTGGGCGGCGCCGCTGGCGATGGTGACGAGCTTGTAGGGAATCGGCGTCAGCCCCTTGATGAGGATGATCCAGAGCCCCCACTTGGCGTAGGCGAGCTTGAAGTCTTCGTAGCCCTGCGCCATGCCGTAAAGATCGATCAGCCATTTGCCCAGCGTCTCGTAGAGGAAATAGCCGATCGCATAGCCGAACATGCCGCCCAGCACGGAGGCGGTCGTGCACACGAACGCGATAGTCCAGCCGCGGTCGGGCCGCGCCAGCACCATCGGGATGAGAAGCGCGTCGGGCGGAATCGGGAAGAACGAGCTTTCGGTGAACGACACCGCGCCCATCGCCCACATCGCATGCGGCTTCGAGGCGAGCGCGATCGTCTTGTCGTACATGCGGCGGAGCATATGCGCGCGGCGGGGATGGGCCCCTTCGGGCCGACGCTTAGCAGCCGCCGCGCCGATGCGCAAACTCCCGCGCCAGCCGCGGCTTGCCGGCGTTCCGCGGGCGGCGCAGGATAAGGCAGGGATCAACTCGGCGCGCGGGATCGCAAGCGCGCCCGTTTCCAGAGGTGAGTGATGCTTCGCGGTTCGATCCTCGCAGTTCTGTTCCTCTGCGCCGCTGCGATAGGGCCGGCCGGTGCCGAGCAGCAGCCGAATCCGCGCATTGGTGAAAGGCTGGCGCGCCAATGGTGCGCGAGCTGTCATCTCGTCGTCAGCGACCAGCGCACGCCGGCCCCCGACACGGCACCGCCCTTCGCCTCGATCGCGGCGCGCCCCAACATGACCGCCGGCGTGCTGCGCACCATCATCCAGATGCCGTATCCGCGCATGCCGCAGATCGCGCTCTCGCGCGACGAAGTCGAGCACATCATCGCCTACATCGTGAGCTTGAAGGGCAAGTGAGAGACAGAGGACAGAGACACACGGCGCCACGGTGAACCAAGAGTGCGAGGGGCTTCGCGACCTTGAATTCCTGTCTGTCCTCTGACATCTGTCCTCTGTTCTCTATCGTCCGACTTTGCCCCGGTGGCGGAACCGGTAGACGCGGCAGACTCAAAATCTGTTGCCCGCAAGGGCGTGGGAGTTCGAGTCTCCCCCGGGGCACCACAATGAAGCCGTCTTTCTATTCGTATTTGCTCTCCTCTGCGGCCGCGAATTTAGCTTTGCGTCAGCCGGCCGGATGAGCGGGAAGCGAAAGATGCGACCAAGACAACAGCTTTTCGGGGCGAGAGGCGCCTTCTCCTTCGCGGCGGCGTCGCTCGCCGCGACCGCCCTCTCGTCGGGTTTCGCCCAGGCCGAAACCGGCGACGCCAATCGCGGACGCGCCCTGGCCCAGGAATGGTGCGCCCGCTGCCATGCGATCGCCCGCGAGCAGGAGCGGCCCGGCGAAACCGACGTGCCGCCCTTCACGCGCATCGCCGCCGATCCGCGCTGGACGCGCGAGGAGCTCATTCACATGATCACCGTCCCGCACATGCAGATGCCGCCGCCGGTCCTGACGCGCAGCGAAGCCGAACACGTCGCCGCGTACATACTTTCGCTGCGCAGGTAGCGCGTCGGGGCCGCGATGCGCGCGCCGCGCCCGCGCGAGGGCCGTCTCTCGGCGCGCTGGCGGCGTTTGCTGCCGCTGCCATTCCTGCTTTGGCCCGGCGCGGTCGCGGCCCAGGAAGCTCCGCGGCCGCCCTGCGGCGCGCAACCCGTTCCCGCCTACCCGGCCGCTTCAGCCAAGCCCAATGTGGCGATTTGGCGCGACGACGGCGGGACAAGAAGCGAGTGGGCGTTTCCGGGGTGCAGCGGCTGGCGGCCCGGCGAATTCAAGCTCGTCGTCGCCTTGGCGGGCAGCTTCCCGCACCAGGGCGGCGCGGACGAGCTGCTCTACCGCTTCGGCCGCATCTCGGAACTGCGCGGCATCCGCTACTGGTCGGTCAGCGACAAGGAATGGCGCCAGCTCATCGACGACGCGGCCGCGCTCAACGGCCCCGACGTGGAGCGGCGCCGTAAGGATTTCACCATCGCGGAGATGAAGGGCGGCGGGGCGCTCCATTTCGTGCAAGTCGAGACGCGATTGTCGAGCCCGGTCGTCTATCGGATGCGCGTGCTGGAATTCAGGGCCGACCGCGTCGTCGTCGAGACCGAAAACGTCTCGGTCATGCGCATCGCCCTCATCCCGATCATGGCCCCCGGCGAGACGCGGACCGTTCACGTGCTGGAGCGGCTTTCGCCCGGGATCTGGGGCTATTACGGTCTGGCGCTGTCCGCGCAGGACCCGGGCCTGTTCCTGCGCGTCCGCGACGCATCGCTCGTCAACCGCGCCGCCGCGTTCTACCGGTATTTTGTCGGCATCCGCACCGATCGAGAGCCGCCGCCGGCGCCGTAGGTTTCGGTGCCTAGCGCCTTCACTCCGGCGGCAGCTTCCCCTCGCGATGCAGCGCGTCGAAGGCGGCGACGCAGCGCGCGAGCGAGAAGCGTTCCTCGATGCGCGCGCGGGCGGCGGCGCCGAGCGCCGCGCGCTCGGCGGGTGCGGATTTCACCAGCCGGTCGAGTGCCGCGGCCAATGCCCGCGGATCGCGCGGCGGAACCACGGCGCCCGCCTCGCCGACGATCGTGCGCGCGTCGCCGACGTCGGTCGCGACCGCGGGCAGGCAAGCCGCCATGCCCTCGGCGATGACGTTGGAGAAGCCTTCGCCGAAGGCCGACGTCGAGAGGACGGCATCGGCGGCGGCGTAGAGCACCGGCATGTCGTCGCGAATGCCGAGGCCGCGCAGGTTGGCGGAGCCGGCGAGGGCATCGGTGCCCTTGCCCGCGGCGAGGAACACGATCTCGGGTCTGAGCGCCGCGAGCGCCGCGAGCGTCGCGTGGTCCTTCATCGGATCGACGCGCGCGGCATGAACGGCGACGAAGGCGTCGTCGCCGATGCCGAGCGATGCGCGTACGCGCCGCCGCGCCTCCGCTTCGGGGCGGAAGTGCCGCGTATCGATGCCGTTCGGGATCACGGCGAAGGCGCGCGGCGCGTAGCCGAGCTTCTTGTGGAATTCGCGGCCGGCATAGGAGTTGGCGATAACGGCATCGGGCCGCGCCGCGCGGCGCGCGCAGGCGCGGATCGTCCAGCGCAGCGCGAGCCCATAGCGGCGCTGGTCCATGTCGGAGCAGCGCACGCCCCAATAGAGCCGTGTCGCGCCGCCCCGGCCCGAGCGCTCGAGCGCCCAGAGCGAAAGGAGATCGGCGTAGTACATCCAGCTTTGCACCGCCGCCGGCTTCGTCTCGCCGATGAGGCGGGCGAGGGCGGAGATCGCGCGCGGCGCGCCGAGCGGCCCGGCGAGGCCGAGCTCGTGAACGGGCACGCCGGCCGCGCGGATCTCGGCCGCGAGGCCGCCGTTCGCAAGCAGGTCGACGACGATCTGTGGATGCGGATCGTGGCGCTTTGCGGTCACGAGGGCCGCGAGCATGCGCTCGGCGCCGCCGATGCCGAGGCCGGCGATGACGTGCAGCACGAGCGGTGCCGCGCTCACGCCGCCGCACCGGCGGTGAAACCGCGGAGCGGGGGCGCTACGTGATGGCCCTGATCCCGCCGCTGGTCTTGACCCACTTGTCTCCCTTTGTCTCGCCGCCCTTCATCGTCGCGGCGAGGAATGCGTAGTACACTGGTGTCCGTGTAGCTGAACTCCTGCGACAAAGAAACTGAAGGGAATATGAGCCAATCCATCCGCTTCGACGGCCGCGCGGCGCTGGTCACCGGCGCCGGCAAGGGCCTGGGGCGCGCCTACGCGCTGCTGCTGGCGCAGCGCGGCGCCGCCGTGGTGGTGAACAACAGGAAGCGCGAGCCGGCGAGCCAGAAGGGCTCGGCCGATCTCGTCGTCGACGAAATCAAGGCCGCGGGCGGCAAGGCCGTCGCCAATTACGACAGCGTGGAACGCCGCGACTCCGGCGAGCGCATGGTGAAGGCGGCGCTCGAAGCGTTCGGACACCTCGATATCCTCGTCAACAATGCCGGCATCGACCAGCACGCGGCGCTGCACAACATCTCGCTCGAGGAATTCGAGCGCGTCTTCGCCATCAACTTCTTCGGCAGCCTTTACGTCACGAAAGCGGCGCTGCCGCTGATGCGCGAGAAGGGCTACGGCCGCATCGTCTTCACTACGTCGTCCGCCGGGCTTTACGGCCTGCACGGCCTCACCGCCTACTCGGCGAGCAAGGGCGCCATCATCGCGTTCATGCGCGCGCTGGCGCAGGAAGTCGGCCGGCGCGGCATCCGCGCCAATGCCGTGGCGCCTTACGCGCTGACGCCGATGACCGAGCGGCAGGGCGTCGACGCGGCGCAGCTCCACGGCCCCGAGCTGGTGGCGCCGCTCGTCGCCTGGCTCGCCAGCGAGCAATGCAGCGCCAATGGCGAAACCTTTATCGCCGGCTCCGGACATTTCGGCCGCGCCTGGGCGGTGGAGAACGCCGGCGTGAAGCTCCCCGCCGACAAACCGATCACGCCCGAAGACGTGGCCGCGCGCATCGATGCGATCCGCGCCGAGACCGCGCCGCGCGGTTATGCCGATGCGGTCGCGTCGTTCCTCGGCATCAAGGACGGAGCCTGATCCCGGGCGATCTCGCGCCAGCTATTGGCGCAGCGTCATTGCGGTAGAGGGCGGCTCAACGCCCCTTCCACCGCCGTCGTCAGCTTCCCATCGAGCGGCGGGGTCTCGGTCGAGAACCAAGTGACGAGGCTGCCGTCGCGGCCGATCAGGATCTTGTGGAAGTTCCAGCGCGGCACGCCCGCGGGACCGGTGCGCGCCGCGGCCCATTTGAACAGCGTATGCGCGTTGGGCCCGACGACGGTCTGCTTCTCGAGCAGCGGGAAATCGACGCCGTAATTGGCCTCGCAGAAGCTCTTGATCGAGGCGTTGCTACCCGGCTCCTGCGCGCCGAAATCGTTGGCCGGCACGCCGAGCACGACGAACCCCTTGTCGCGGTAGCGCCGCCAGAGCTTCTGCAAATCCGCGTATTGCCCGGTGTAGCCGCAGAACGACGCGGTGTTGACCAGCAGCACGACCTTGTTCTGGAAGCGGGCGGGCGCGTGCATGCTGCCGTCGATCGCCGGCAGCGGCACCTTGGCCCAATGGAGTTTTTCCTCGGCGCGCACCGGCGCGGCGGCGAGGAGCACGATCACGGCGGCGAGCAAGACGAAGCGGTGCATCGAAGCGTCTCCCCAAGAATCGAAGTCCGCGCGCGCAATTGGGGCCATGCGGCGGCGAAGGCAAGGCTAGCGCTGGGCCGCGTCTCCGCGCCAGGGGCTGAGACGCGGCAGCCAGCGCCGCACGCCGGCGCAATAGGCCTCGTATTCGGCGCCGAAGGTCCAGCGCAGCGTCGGCTCCTCGTAGCCGATGACGAAGAGGTGGAACACCGGCGCGAGCAGCCCGGCATAGACCAGAAGGTGCGCGCTCCCGAACAATAGGCCCTGGCCGACGATGAGCGCTTCGACCGCGAGATACATCGGATTGCGCACGTGGCGGTAGGTGCCGCGCACGACGAGATGGCGTGTCGGATAGACCGGCGCCGGCGTGCCGAGGCCATGGAGCGCGAAGCGCGCGAAGGCTTCGAGCAAGACCGGCAGGCCGGCGGCGATGAATACGATCCCGACAACGCGGACGAGGCCGTAGCCCGCGACGGGCGTCGCGAAATTCCAGCCCGAAATCCACCAGGGCACGACCCCGGCGACAATGCCCGGCGCGATCACCAGGAACAGCGCCGAACCGAGAATGGCGCGCAGGCGCTCCAAGCCCGATCTCCCTTGCCGCGGGCAGACTAGCGCCTTGCCGCCGCGTTGACAGCCGCGCCGCCCGCCCGGCACGCTGCCGCACTCGAAGCGGGGCGGGTGCCGGGCCGTGGCGCGCGAATTCATGAATACCAAGGAGGTCGCGGACTATCTGCGCATCAAGCAGAGGAAGGTCTACGCGCTGCTGCGCGCGAAGCGCATCCCGTGCTCGCGCGTCACCGGCAAGTGGCTGTTCCCCAAGCACCTCATCGATCTTTGGGTCGCCGAGAACACGGACTACGCGGGCCTCGGCTTCGAAACGCGGCCGCCCGCGCCGGTGGTGGCCGGCAGCCAGGATCCGCTGCTCGATTGGGCGGTCGGCGAATCGGGCTGCGGGCTCGCGCTTCGCGCCAGCGGCAGCCTCGACGGTCTGAAGCAGCTCGCGGCCGGCGAGGCGGTGATGGCCGGGCTCCACGTGCGTGACGGCAAGACCGGCGAATACAACGTGCCCGTCGTGCGCGACGCCGCAGGCTTGCGCGACGTCGTGCTCATCCATTGGGCGCGGCGGCGCCAGGGCCTGGTGCTCGCGGCCGGCAATCCCCTCAAGATCCGCCGCGTCGCCGACGTTGCGAAGAAAAGGGCGCGCTTCATGCTGCGACAGCCCTCGGCCGGCAGCCATCTGCTGCTGCTGCATTTCCTCGCCGCCGCGCGCTTGAGGCCGGCCGATGTGAATTTCGTGCACCCGCCGGTCTTGAGCGAAACCGATGTCGGCCTCGCCATCGTCGAGGGCCGCGCCGATGCCGGCCTCGCGGTCGAGGCGGTGGCGCGCCGCTTCCGCCTCGTTTTCGTGCCGCTGGCCGAGGAGCGCTTCGATCTCGCCATGCGCCGCAAGAGTTATTTCGAGGGGCCCGCGCAGGCGCTGTTCGCGTTCACCGGCACGGCGGCGTTCAAGCGCCGGGCCGCGGCCCTCGGCGGCTACGACGTCAGCGAGACGGCGCGGGTGGTGTGGAACGGCGCATAGCGTCGAGGGCCGGCACGCAGACGCGCCGCCGTCCGCCGTCCGCCGCGATCTCGACCACGGCGATGTCGACCCCGTAGACGAGCTTCAGGCTCTCCGGCGTGATCGTCGCGGCCGGCGGGCCGAGGCGCACGAGCCTGCCCTCGTGCAGCATGGCGACGCGGTCGGCCACGAGGAAAGCTTGGTCGGGGTCGTGGGTCGAGAGCACGATCGCGAGGCCGGCGCGCGCCAAGCTCTGAATGCGCTCGAGCACGCGCACTTGATTGCCGAAATCGAGGCTCGCGGTGGGCTCGTCCATCACCAGGATGCGCGGCTCCTGCGCGAGTGCGCGGGCGATGAGCGTCATCTGCCGCTCGCCGCCGCTGATGCGGGTGTAAACGGCTTCGGCGAGGCGCTCGATGCCGATGGTGGCGAGCGCCTGGCGCGCGATATCGCGGTCGTGCTTGCCGGGTGCCGCAAAGGGCCCGAGATGTGCGGCGCGGCCCATCAGCACTACGTCGAACACCGAGAACGGAAAATAGCCGCTGTGCGCCTGGGGCACGTAGCCGGCGATGCGCGCCACCTCGCCGTGCGTCATTTGGGTGAGCGGCGCGCCGCCGTAGCGCACCGAACCGCCCAGGGCGGGGATGAGGCCCAGAATCGTCTTAAACAGCGTCGTCTTGCCGCCGCCATTGGGGCCGAGCAGGCACATCACTTCGCCCGCGCCAAGCGCGAGGGAAACGCCGGCACCGACACGCTTGCCCGTGTAGCCGAAGGCAAGATTCTCCACGCTGAGCATCATTGCCAGCTCCGCCGCGCCGTCGCCAAGAGCCAGATGAAGAACGGCGTGCCGATGAAGGCGGTGAGCACGCCCAACGGCACCTCGATGCGCGCCACCGTGCGCGCCAGCGTGTCGACGAGCAGCAGAAAGGCCGCGCCGAGCAGCACCGAGACCGGCAAGAGGCGCGCGAAACTCGGACCCGCCAGGAGGCGCGCGAAATGCGGCACGAGCAGGCCGATCCAGCCGACGATGCCGCTGATCGAGACGACGGCGGCGGTCATCAAGGTCGCGGCCGCGATCACCGCGAGGCGCACGCGCAGCACGTTGACGCCGAGCGACTTCGCCTCCTCGTCGCCGAGCGACATCAGGTTCATGCGCCAGCGCAGGAGCCAGAGTGGCACGAGGCCGAGCAGCACGGGCAACAGCGTGGTCACGATGTCGGAGGTGTTGGTGGCGGCGAGCGAGCCCAGGAGCCAGAAGGTGATGGCGGGGAGCTGGTTGTAGGGATCGGCGAGATACTTCAGGAGCGCGAGCACACTGCCGAGCAGCGCGCCGATGACGACGCCGGCCAGGATCAGCACGAGGATGGGGTCGTGCCCCTTCACGGCCTGGCCGATGAGATACACGGCGGCGACGGCGCCGAGGCCGAAGGCAAAGGCGAAGCCCTGGATCCACCAGAGATCGAGCGAGAGGAAGATGCCGAGTGCGGCCCCCAAGGCCGCACCGGACGAGACGCCGAGAATGTCGGGCGAGACCAGCGGATTGCGGAAAAGGTTCTGATAGGCGGCGCCGGCCGCTGCGAGCGCCGCGCCCACCATCAGCGCCGCCAACACGCGGGGCCCGCGGATCTGGAACAGCACGGTCTCGGCCGCCGGCGGCAGCCCATGCGCGCCGCCGGTGAGCTTGGCCCAAACCGTCGCGGCGAGATCGGCGGGCGCGATCGGGAAGCGGCCGATTGCCAAGGCGGCGATCACGGCGGCGAGCAGCAGCACGACGGCGAGCGCGGCCGCCAGGATCGGGCGGCGGCTCATTTCCCCGCCGGCAGCGCGTGGGCGAGGAGCTTGTCGAGCTGCGCGTCGGTGGGGACGCGGTGATAGAAGCGGCGGTGGAAATCCTGAATGATCGGGCGGAGGTCGTCGGGAAATGCCGCCGGAAAGAAGAGGTGCGCGAGCCATTGGAGGCCGAGCAGCCGGTTGACCGCGGGCGGAAAATCGATCCAGCCGAACGGAAGATTGGGCGAGAGGAACACGCGCTTTTCGCGCACGGCCTTCACGTCCTTCCAGGCGGGGTCGCTGAGCGCGCGGCGATGGAAAGCAGGATCGATGGCGAGGATCGTGTCCGGATTCCAGCCGAGCACCTGCTCGAGCGAGACGTTGACGAGACCGCCCGGCCCCAGCGCCGCGGCGACGTTGACGCCGCCCGCGCGCTCGACGATCTCGGTGTTGATCGAGCCGGCGCTGCCGGTCTGGAGGCCCGCCGGCCCGCGGCCGTAATAGACGCGCGGGCGCTTTTCGGCCGGGATGGCGCCGATGGCGCGGTCGAGGGCGCGCAGCAGGTTGCGCGCATAGGCGGCGTGCCCCTCGGCCACCTCGCGCCGGTCCACGGCCTCGCCGAGCAGGACGAAGCTTTCTGCGATGCGGTCGAATTTGCCGTCGAGCAGCAGATAGGGGATGCCGGTCTGCTGCTGCACGCGATTGGCAAGCGAGATGTAGGTGGCGTCGACGGTGCCGTAGTCGAAGACGAGATCGGGCTTCAACGCCAGCACCGATTCGAGATTGGCCGAGTTGCCGCGGCCGGTGAGCCGGCCGACGCCGGGCAGCGCCGCATAGCGCTCGGGCACGAACTCCATCTCGTCGGGGCGGAAGGCGCTCGTCCAGCCCAGCAGGAGATCGGGCGCGAGCGCGAACAGCAAGATCGAGGCGGGCGGCCCAGCCGCGAAAACGCGCCTCACGTCCGACGCGATCTCGATTTTCCGCCGTGCCGCGTCGACGATCGTGCGCTTGGCCTCGGCGCGCGCGACGGCGGGAAGCGCGAGCGCGCCCGCCGCCCCCAACATTGCGCCTCGCCGCGTGATCGCGCGCCCGGCCATGGCTCCGCCGCCGATGATCTCCGTCGCCGCGACTATATCATTGCCGCGCGCATGTTTCGCTCACTTCGCCGGCGGAAGGCCGAAACCGTGGCGCACGAGCAGCGCGCGTCCCGTGGGCGAGCGGATGAACGCGGCGAAACGGGCGCCCGCCGGACGCGCACCGTTGATCACGGTCAGCCCGTATTCGGCGCCGACCGCGAGCGGCTCGGGCACCGCGACGACCTTAAGCGCCGGCGCTTCCTTCTGCGCCTGCATCGCGTTGGTGCAATAGGTAAGGAAGATGTCGGCGGTTCCGTCCTCGACGAGCTTGCCGTAGACGACGCGGTCCTTAGGCGGCGGCGGCGAATCGGGTCCGCCCGTGAGCTTTAGCGCCTTGGCCGCAAGCGCCGCAAAGGCGCCCTTCCGCAGCGCCTCGGCCTTCTCGAACAGTGCCCACGCATAGTCGCCCGAAGGATCGGCCTTGGGCGTCGAAGTGCCGAGCTTGACCTTGGGATCGAGCATGCGCTCGAGAAGTGTTTCGCTGGTCACGTGGATGCGCGGGCTCGCCAGAGCGCAAAGGCGGTTGAACGCGAACGCCGCGGCCGGCTCCGCACGGCCCGCATCCGCCAGCGATCGCGGATGCGCCATGTTGGCCGAGCCGAACACGTCGGCATTCTCGCCCTGGGCGATGCGGTCGCGCAGCAGGCCGGAGGCGCCATAGGTGCCGACAACGGCGATGCCGGTTTCCTGCTCGAACGCGGCCGCGATCTCGCTCATCGCGGCCTTCAAGCTGCCGGCGGCATAGAGGCGCACCGGCGCCTCGGCGCGCGCGGCGGCAACGGCGAGAATCACGAAGGCGAGCGCCACCGCGATGCGGGCGATCATCGCCGCTACTTCTTGTAGTTGGGGAAGAAGAGCTGCTCGCCGCCGATCTTGTAGGCGGCGATGGCCGCTTGCCCTTCGGGCGACGTCACCCAGTCGACGAAAGCCATGCCGAGCTCCTTCTTCGCGTGCTTATGCTTGGCCGGGTTCACCAGCATCACGCCGTATTGGTTGAAGAGCTTCTGGTCGCCCTCGACGACGATGACGAGGCTCTGGCGGTTCTTGAACGAAAGCCAGGTGCCACGGTCGGTGAGTGCATAGGCGTTCATCGCGGCGGCGGTGTTGAGCGTCGGGCCCATGCCCGAGCCGGTCTCGCGGTACCAGCTCCCCTTGCCGGCGGCGGCGGGATCGATCCCGGCCGCCTTCCAGAAGCGAAGCTCCGCCGCGTGCGTGCCGCTCTTGTCGCCGCGCGAGGCGAAGGGCGCCTTGGCCGCGGCGATCGCCTTCAATGCCGCGACGGTGTCCTTCGAGCCCTTGATCTTGGCCGGATCGGCGGCGGGGCCGACGATGACGAAATCGTTGTACATCACCTCGCGGCGCTCGACGCCGAAGCCCTCCTGGACGAACTTCAGCTCGGCCGCGCGGTCGTGGACGAACACCACATCGGCGTCGCCGCGCCGGCCCATGTCGAGCGCCTGGCCCGTGCCCTGCGCCACCACGCGCACCTTGATGCCGGTCTTCTTCTCGAAGAGCGGCAGGATGTGCTTGAAGAGGCCCGATTGCTCGGTCGACGTCGTCGAAGAGACGAGAATCGATTTCTCCTGCGCCAGCGCGGGCGCCACGGTGAGCGCGCCCAAGGCGGCGAGTGCGAGCAAGAGCCTTCGATTCATTACCCCCTCCTGTTTTCGATGGTTGGTCAAACCGGCAGCTCGCCCCGGATGAAGGCGGCGGCTTCCGGAGATTTCGGCGCGGCGAAGAAGGCCGCGGCGGGCGCGTGCTCGACGATGCGTCCCCGATGCAGGAACACGATCTCGTCGGCGAGCCGGCGCGCCTGGCCGAGGTCGTGCGTGGTCATCACGATCTTCGTGCCGCCCGTGTGCATCGCGAGCATGATGGCCTCGACCATACGCGTCGCCGTCGGGTCGAGATTGGCCGTGGGCTCGTCGAGGAACAGAACCTCGGGATCGAGAGCCCAGGCGCGCGCCAGCGCCACGCGCTGCTGCTCGCCGCCCGAGAGGCGCCGCGCCGGCCGTCCGGCGAGATGCGCGAGGCCCACCGCTTCGAGCCGTTGCATCGCTGTGGCGCGCCGCTCGGCCGCGCCGGCGCCGGCGAGTTTCAGCCCATATTCGACGTTTTTGCGAACGCTCCGGCGCAACATGATCGGACGCTGGAAGACCATCGCGTCAGGCCGCCGCCCGTTGCGCCGCGCGCGCCATTCGATCGCGCCCGACGAGGGGCGCAGCAAGCCGTGGCAGAGGCGCAGCAGCACGCTCTTGCCGGCGCCGTTGGGCCCGAGGATCACGGTGCGCGGACCCGCTTCGAGGGTCAGCGAAATATCCGAGAGGATCGCGACGCCGCCCGCGGCGAGCGAGACGCGGTCGAGAACCAGCGGCAGCGGCGATTGGCGCGCGTGCACGGCGCTCACCCGTAGCGCGCCTGCGCCAGCGCCTTCATTGCCTGCGCCAGCGCGTTGATGAGGACGATGAGCGCGATCAGCACGATGCCGAGGCCGAGGGCCAGCGGCAGATCGCCCTTGCTGGTTTCGAGGCTGATCGCCGTCGTCATCATGCGCGTCAGGCCCTCGATGTTGCCGCCGACGATCATGACGGCGCCGACTTCGGCGCTGGCGCGCCCCAGGCCGGCGAGCACGGCGGTGGCGAGCGAGAAGCGCGTGTCCCAGAGCAGTGTCGGGATCGAGCGGCGCGGCGTGGCGCCGAGCGAGCGCATCTGCTCCTCGTATTCGAGCCAGGCGTCCTCGACGGTCTGGCGGGCGAGCGCGGCGACGATCGGGAAAATGAGAATGGTCTGCGCCACCACCATCGCGCTGGGCGTGAACAGAATGCCGAGGTCGCCGAGCGGCCCCGCGCGCGAAAGCAAGAGATAGACGACAAGGCCCACCACCACCGGCGGCAGGCCCATCATGCCGTTGAAGAGGGTTACGAGCGCGCCGCGGCCCGGAAAGCGGAAGAGCGCCAGCGCCGCGCCGACGGGAAGCCCGAAGAGCGCCGCCAGCGCCACCGCCGAAAGGCTCACCGCCAGCGACAGGCCGACGATGCTCCACAGCGCGGGATCGGCTCCCGCGACGAGCGCCAGGGCGGTGGAAAGGGCGTCGCTGCGTTCGGGCATAGCTGCGGCCTCTCCCTAAGGCGCAGGGCGCCTCCGAGGTGAAATGAGGGAGAATTTGCAGTCCTTTGCAGGAATCTGCAGAGCAGAAAAAAGCCGGCCCGGCCGCCGGCTGGGGGAAAGCCGCTCGCGTCAGCCCGCGGGCTGGAACAGCTCGACGAGGTTGCCGGCCGGGTCCTCGAGCAGGATCTGCTGACCGCCCGGGCCTTTCACGATGTCGTTGCGGAATTTGAGCCCGGCGCCGCGCAACCGCGCGACCTCGGCGGCGAGGTCGCCGAAGATCAACTGGATGCGGTTCCAGCCGCCGGCCTCGGGCCGCTTTCCGTCGGGCATGGCCCGCCCGGCCGAGCTCGTGGGCCCGCTCAGCAGCAGGCGCAGCGCCCCGCGCGTCACCGAGGCGAAGGCCGGCCGCATGTCGGCCTGGACCGCGAAGCCGAGATGGCGGGTGTAGAAGTCGAGCGCGGCGGCGACGTCGCCGACGATGTAGCGGACATTCACGCTGGGTTGGGGCACGCTGGGTGTCTCAGGCATGTGCGCCTCCTCGAACGTGTCGCGCCAAGGATCGGCGAAATTTAGCGCCGATTTGTATGGCCGGCAACCTATTCAAGTGGCCGGCCACATAATCGTGAACTCTAAGCTCAGCCGCCTTCGGGCTTCAACCGCGCCTCGACCGAGCGCAACAGCTTGAGCAGCGCCTTTCGCTCGCCGGCGCTCAGATGCGCGACCGTCAGCTGCTCCATTTCCCGCCAGATGCGCTCGATCGCGCGCCGGAGCCGCCGCCCGGCTGCGGTCAGGCGCACGACGCCAGCGCGCCGGTCCGCGGCCGAGGCGCCGCGCGCGACGAGGCCCGCGGCCTCCATGCGCTGCAGCATCTTGCTCACGGTCGAATGGTCGATGCCGAGCGCGGCGATGAGCTCGCCCTGCGGGCGCGCCGCGCGCTCGTTCAACTGCATCAGCAGCAGCTCCTGCCCGGCAAAGAGGCCGAGCGGACGCAGGAGCGTGCCGACCATCGCGCGGTTCTTGCGCGAAATGCGGAAGATCGTGTGGACGATGGGGCCGTGCACGTCGGCGAGCGGCGAGCGCTCGGGCCAGGTGCCCGCGCGCGGCAGTGCCGGGCTCCGCTGCGCCGCGTTGCGCTTCGGCGCCATCGCCGCGCTGCGTCAGGCCAGCGCTTGGGGGTCTTGGCGCAGCACGTTGCGCGCCCACCAGGCGAAGGTGGCGCCGACGATGGCGGGCTTCAGCATGAAGTCGTGCGCTTGGCGGCCGAATTCGGGTCGGATCGGCTTCACCGTTCCCGCCGCCTCGGCGTCGAGCTGGAGGCGCGCCGCCAGCTCCAGCGCCATGGCGAGGTAGGTCGCCTCGACGATGTCGCGGCCGGTGGCGAGGATGCCGTGATGCGCGAGCAGGATCGAGCGCTTGCCGCCGAGCGCCGCGGAGATGATGTGGCCCTCTTCGTCGGCCACCGGCACGCCGGGCCATTCCGGGAGGAAGGCCACGTCGTCGTAGAGCATCGCCGTATCCATGTGTGACACCACGAGCGGCTTGCCGATCATTGCCAACGCCGAAGCCTTGGGCGGGTGGGTGTGCACGATCGCCATCGCGTCGGGGCGCTTCCGGTAGATCCAGAGATGGAAGCGCACCGCGGGATTGGGGATGCCCTTGCCCTCGACGACGTTCAAATTCTCGTCCACCCGCAGGAGATTTGCGGGCCGCGCCTCGTCGAAGCCGACGCCAATGGGGAGGCTGCGGAAGGTTCCGTCCGAAAGGCGCTGCGTGAGCTGCCCGGCCAGGCCCGCGCAATGCCCGCCCGCCGCCAGGATGCGCGCAGCCAAGATCAACTGCTCCGCCTCGGACCAGGTGATGGGCAAGAGATGGGCATCGAGGTCGCGGTCGACCCGGGCGTGAGTGGCATCGCGAGTCGCGTCCATCGCGGATTCTCCCTACTGCGCGCCGACCCAACGGGCGTTGAACGCGGCAAGCGCCTCATTTAAGGTTCATCGATCGGTGCACGTCAAACCGAACGATCTTTGCAGGGAGGAGCTTTCGCCATGAGACGGATAATCGGATTCTCGGCTGCGACGCTGGCCGCCGCCGGACTTGCCGCGGGCGCGCAGGCGCAAACCGAGTTGACCTTCTCGACCTGGGTTCCGCCTTCGCACACGCTCGTCACCTACGGCTTCGTGCCCTGGTTCCAAGAGGTCGAAAAGGCCACCGGCGGCAAAGTCAAGTTCAAGGTCCTGCCGAAGCCGGTCGCGGCGCCGAATCAGCACTATGACGCCGTGGCCAAGGGGCAGGTCGATATCTCCTACGCGACCTACGGCTACCAGCCCGAGCGCTTCATGCCCTATCTCATCGCCGAGCTGCCGCAGCTCGGCGAGACGGCGGTACACAACGGCGTGGCGCTCTGGCGCATCCACAAGAAGTATTACGAGAAGCTGCCGATCCACAAGGACGTCTACTTGGTCGGCGTCATGACCCACGGGCCGGGTTTCATGCATCACACGAAGAAACCCATCATGAAACCCGAAGACTTGAAAGGTCAGAAGATCCGCGTCGGCGGCGACGTGCCGAAGGCCATCGTCGAGCATTTCGGCGGCGTCGTGATCACGCAGCCGGCGCCGAAATCCTACGAGATCCTCTCGCAGGGCATCGCGGACGGAATCTTCTTCCCCGGCGAGGCGCTCAAGAGCTTCAACATCTACAAGCTCGTGCCGCACACCACCTACGTGAAGGGCGGTATCTATTCGTCGTCGTTCTGGTTCGCCATGAACAAGGCGAAGTACGACGGCCTGCCGGCCGACGTAAAGGCGGTGTTCCACAAGATGGGGGGCGAGTGGTTCGCACGCTTCATGGGCGAGAAGAGCTGGGACCGCGCCGACAGGGAAGGCCTCGCCATCGCCAAGGAAAACAAGAACACGTATCAGCACGCCTCGCCCGAATTCGTCGCGGAGCTGACGAAGGTGACGGCCAAGCTCGAGGCCGACTATGCCGGGCAGCTCGACAAGCTCGGATTGCCGGGCAAGAAGGTGATCGCCGATTTCCGCGCCGAGGTGGCGAAGGTCGCCTCCGGCAAGTAAGCGGCACTGCGTAGGTCCGGGTCGCGGAAGCGGCGGTGGCCCCGGGGCCGCCGCCGCCTCGCGCTTGGTGCCGGGCTCCCGGGCGGAAGGCTGATTGACCGACCGGCGGCAATTCCACTAGCAATCGGCGGAAACGGGCGGTCGCGGGGCCGCCGGGGGAGGGATGCCGGTGTCGTTCCGCGATCGCGGAATCCGCTTCGCACTGGACCGAGAGCGCAGCCCATGAGCGAGAGTGCCGCACGGCGTTCCGCTCCCATCGACCTCGTCGTCGACCGTTGGGCGTCGCGCACGCTTGGCGCCGTGAGCGTCGTCACTCTCTTCGCGATGATGCTCCTCACCTTCGCCGACGTCTGGGGCCGATATCTGCTGCGCAAACCCGTCTTCGGCGGCTACGAGGTCACCGAATTCCTGATGGGCGTGCTGATCTTCTCGGGCCTGCCGATCCTCTGCGCGCGCGAAGGCCACGTCTCGATCGATGTGTTCGACTCGCTCATCCCCAAGAAATGGCGGCGGCCGCATCTCGCTGCCGTGAACCTGATCAGCGCCGCCGTGCTCGGCATTCTCTCCTGGCGGATGTTCGTCCAGGCGGGCGAGCTCTGGCGCAACCACGAAGTCACGATGACGCTCAAGATCCCGCACGGGCCGTTCGCGCTGCTGTTTGCGGTGCTATCAGCGGCCGCGTGCATCGCGTGCGTCGCCGTCTTCTGGTCGTACCTGCGCGGGACGCGCGACCCGATCGAAGGCGAGTCGTCGTCATGACGATGACGCTCATCGCCTTCGCTATCCTGCTCGCGATCTCCTTCGCGCGGGTTCCCATCGCCTTCGCCATGGGCATCGTCGGCTTCGCGGGCTTCGCGCTGCTGCGCGGCGTCGATCCGGCCTTGGGCCAGCTCGAAAAGGTCGCGTTCGCGACCGGCCTCAACTACGAGCTGACGGTGCTGCCGCTCTTCATCCTGATGGGCAACTTCGTCACCAGCGCGCGCCTTTCCGAGGACCTCTACAACGCGGCGAACTCGTTCCTCGGCCACCGCCGCGGCGGATTGGCGATGGCGACCGTCGTCGCCTGCGGCGGCTTCGCCTCGGTCTGCGGCTCGTCGATGGCCACGGCGGCCACCATGGCCAAGGTGGCGATGCCGTCGATGCGCAAGTACCGCTATTCGGACCGGCTCGCCGCCGCCTCGATCGCCTCGGGCGGCACGCTCGGCATCCTGATTCCGCCCTCGACCATCATGGTCATCTACGGGATCATGACCCAGACCAATATCGGCCATCTCTTCGCCGCCGGCATCCTGCCCGGCATCGTGGCCGTGACGTTCTATCTGCTCGCGGTGCAGTGGATCGTCCGCCGCGATCCTGCCGCCGGGCCCCCCGGCGATCGGCAGGGCTGGCGCCAGCGCATGGCCACGCTGCGCGGCGTCGGGTGGTTCGCCGTGGTCGCCGTCATCCTCATCGTGGCGCCATGCATGTTCTGGCCCAATCCCGAATCCTGGCTGCCGTTCGGCTTCAGCTGGTCACGCGCGGCGGCCGGCACGTATCTCCTCGATCCGGTGCTGGCTGGCATCCTCGGCGCCGTCGCGGTCTTCGGCCTCGCGATCGTCTTCAAGGGCGTCGTCAGCGTAATCGCGCTCTTCCTGCTGGTGATGATCGGCATCTATGGCGGCATATTCACGCCGACCGAAGCCGCGGGCATCGGCGCCTCGGGCGCGTTCCTGTTCGCGTTGCTGCACCGCCAGCTGACCTGGGCCAAGCTCTACAAGGTCCTGCTTGAGAGCGCGATCACCACCGCGATGATGTTCACTGTGCTGATGGGGGCGGTGCTGTTCTCCGACTTCATCAACTTCACCGGTTTCGCCGAAGCGCTGGTCAAGTTCGTCAATGACCTCGGCCTCAACCGCTGGGGCGTCATCTTCGCCATCGTTATCATCTACATCATCCTCGGCACGGCGATGGAGGAACTGTCGATGATCCTCCTGACCGTGCCGATCTTCTTCCCGCTGGTGATGTCGCTGGGCTTCGATCAGGCGCTCGGCGTGCCGCCCGGGCTGGTGGCGGTCTGGTTCGGCATCCTCATCGTCTGCGTGGTCGAGATCGGGATGATCAGCCCGCCGGTCGGCGTCAACATCTTCGTGCTCCGGAGCGTGCTACCCGACGTCTCGACCAAGACCATCTTCAGCGGCGTGATGCCATTCTTCACCATGGATATCGTCCGCATCGCCGTGTTGACGGCCTTCCCCATCGTTTCGATCTGGCTGCCCTCGCATATGCGCTGAACATCCCCCGGGCGGGCAATCCGGCGCGAAACGCGGCGCCCTCCATATCTTCGCCGCTTTTCCGCCACTCTCCCGCCGTCAGCGGATCGTCTCTATCGGCGCGCGTCCGATGCGGGGCCGTTTCGGCGGGCGGGCGCCCGATTCCTCCTCCCCACCCCAACAATCGAACAAAGCTGAGGTTCTCACCTATGAAACAACTCCGTCATCTTCTCGTCGTCGGCGCTGCCGCCGCCGCTCTCGCGGTCTCGGCGCTTCCCGCTGGCGCGCAGACCCGCGTCTCGGCCGGGACGCTCTCCTGCAGCGTGGCGCCGGGCGTGAGCTTCGTCTTCGGCTCGACGCGCCAGGTGAATTGCATCTACTACGGCACCAACGGCATCGCCGAGCGCTACATCGGCCAGATCGACCGCTGGGGCGTCGACCTCGGCTTCACCAACGCCGCCACGATGATGTGGGCAGTGCTCGCCCCGACCTCGACCGTTCCGCCCGGCACGCTCGCCGGCAACTACGCGGGCGTGTCGGCGGCCGTGACGCCGGGCATCGGCGGCGCCGCCAACGTGCTGGTCGGCGGCAGCGGCCGCACCGTTTCGCTGCAGCCGGTGAGCGTCGAAGGCAACACCGGCCTGAACCTAGCCGCCGGCGTCGGCGCGCTCATTCTGCGCCGGCCCTAAGAGCGGGATACGCGTTCCCTCAGCCGCGTAAGGCCGGCGAGAGGAGCGGACAATACTTAGAGAGCGGGGCAGGCCCTTGGGTTTGCCCCGTTTTCGTTTTCGCGGATCCCGGCGACGCGCGTGGCCTACGGCGATATCCACACCGCGCGTATCGGTTGCTATCTCTTATCTCTGCCGCGTCGAGCGGGCTGGGATATCTCGGCCGCGTTCGCCTTTGCCCGCGATCGGCTCCGCGGTTTAATCTCCGCTCGGACCTGGGAGGGAGGAGCCCGATGGCGCCGGATGATATGCGCCGCAATCGGCCGAAGCTGCGCTCGCGCATCGCCGTCGACGGGCTCGACCGCACGCCGCACCGCGCCTTCCTGCGCGCGACCGGCTTGAGCGACGAGGCGATCGCGCGGCCGATGATCGGCGTCGCCACGACCGAAGGCGAGATGACGCCCTGCAACATGGGCCTGCGCGAGCAGGCGCAATGGGCCAAGGAGGGCGTCGCCGAGGCCGGCGGCACGCCGCGCGAATTCACCACCATCGGCGTCTCCGACGGCGTCTCGATGAACCACCAGGGCATGAAGTTCTCGCTCGTCTCGCGCGAGATCATCGCCGATTCGGTCGAGACCGTGGTGCGCGCGCATGTCTACGACGGCATCGTCGGCATGGGCGGCTGCGACAAGACCCTGCCCGGCATGATGATGGGCATCGTGCGCGTTAACGTGCCGGGCGGCTTCCTCTACGGCGGCGCGCATCTCCCCGGCCGCTGGCGCGGACAGGAGGTGACCGAGCTCACCGCCTACGAGGCCGTCGGCAAGGTGCAGACCGGTGCCATGAGCGAAGCCGATCTCGCCGATCTCGAGCGCCATTGCATGCCGACGGTGGGCGCCTGCGCCGGCCAGTTCACGGCCAACACGATGGGCATGGTATCCGAGGCGCTCGGCCTGGCGCCGCTCGGGTCGGCGATGATCCCGGCCGTGTTCAGCGAGAGGAAGGCGGTGGCGCGGCGCGTGGGCCATCTCGTGATGCGCGCGCTCGAGGCGGGCGGGCCGCTGCCGCGCGATCTCGTCACGAAAAAGAGCCTCGAGAATGCGGCGGCGGTGGTGGCGGCCACCGGCGGCTCGACCAACGCGGCGATGCACATCCCCGCCGTCGCGCACGAGGCCGGCATTCGCTTCACGATGGACGACGTGGCCGCGGTGTTCGACCGCACGCCGCTCATCGCCGATCTCCAGCCCGGCGGGCGCTTTCTGGCGAAAGACGTGCACGCCATCGGCGGCGCGCCGGTGGTGATGAAGGCACTGCTGGCGCTCGGCCGCTTCCACGGCGACGCGCTGACTCTTTCGGGCGAGCGCATGGACAAAGCGCTTGCGGAATTTCCCGATCCCGACGGCGAGGTCGTGCGCAAGAAAGAATACCCGATTACGGCCGACGGCGGCGTCGTCGTGCTCAAGGGCAATCTTTGCCCCGACGGCGCGCTCCTGAAGGTGGCGGGCCTGAAATCGTTTGAATTCCGCGGTCCCGCGCTGGTGTTCGACGACGAGGAGCGCTGCACGGCGGCGGTGCGCGAGCGGCGCTATCCCGAAGGCAGCGTCATCGTCATCCGCTACGAAGGCCCCAGGGGCGGGCCCGGCATGCGCGAGATGCTCGGCACCACCGCGCTCATCTACGGCCAGGGCATGGGCGAGAAGGTGGCGCTCATTACCGACGGCCGCTTCTCGGGCGCCACGCGCGGCATGTGCATCGGCTATGCCACCCCCGAGGCTGCCGCGGGCGGCCCGCTCGCGTTGATCAAGAACGGCGACATCATCCGCATCGACGCGAAGAAGCGCCTCATCCAGGTGGAGCTCTCCACCGACGAACTGGCGCGCCGCCGCGCCGCCTGGAAGCCGCCCGAGCGGAAACACCTCGCCGGCACGCTCGAGAAATACGCGAAGCTCGTCGGCCCCGCCAATCTCGGCGCCGTCACCCACAGCGGCGGCGTCGCGTGGGAGGCCGAAGAATGACGCAGGATTGTCGTTTGGCGGGATCTGGGAAAGACCACCAAGGCACCAAGACACCAAGAGAATATTTGCCGGCCGCAGGCCGCTTTCTCCTTTTGCTTGGTGCCTTGGTGTCTTGGTGGTTTTCATAATTCGGAAGCGGCGAAAAGGCCGCAGAGAGAACAAGCATGGCAGAAACGAAACCGCGCCTCGGCTATATCGGCACGGGGCTGATGGGGGCGCCGATGACGCGCCGGCTGCTCGATGCCGGCTACCGCGTCGCGATCTGGAACCGCAGCGCCGAGAAGATGAAGCCGCTGGCCGAGAAGGGGGCCGTCGCCGCGAAATCGCCGCGCGACGTGGCGGTGCAGTCGGACATCGTGATGATGTGCCTCACCGCGGCGCCGGCGGTGCGCGAGGTCGTCTTCGGGCCGGGGGGCGTGGCCGAAGCGAGGGGTGCGGGGAAGCGCCTCGTCGATTTCTCCTCGATGCGGCCGGACCTGACGCGCGAATGGTCGGCCGAGCTCAGGCAGAAGAACGGCATGGGCTGGGTCGACGCGCCGGTCTCGGGCGGAGTCCCCGGCGCCGAAAAGGGCACGCTCGCGATCATGGCGGGCGGCGACCCCGCCGATTTCGACGCCGTGAAGGACGTCGTCGCGCATCTCTCGGCGCGCTTCACCTTGATGGGGCCGAGCGGCGCCGGGCAGACGACGAAGCTCGTCAACCAGATCATCGTCAGCGCCACGATCATGACCTTGGCCGAGGCGTTCGCGTTTGCGGCCCGCGCCGGCGTCGATCCGGCGCGTATCCCCGAGGCGTTGAAAGGGGGCTGGGCCGATTCGCTGCCGATGCAGATCTTCGGGCCGCGCTTCGCCAAGGGCCAGATCGAGCCCAAGCTCGGCGACGTTGCGATCATGGTCAAGGATTTGAATACCGTCGCCGACGTGGCGCGCGCGGTCGACGCGCCGCTGCCGATGATGAGCACGGGTTTCCAGCTCATGCGCCTCTTGATGGCGCGCGGCCACGCCAACGACTGCCTCACCTCCGTGTGCAAGCTCTACGAAGCCAAGAGGCTGTTTTGAGGCTGCAGGACGTGAAACGCTGCGCGAAGCTTGCGGCCGCTCTCGCCGGCATCGGCGCATTGCTGGCGCCCGGCGCCGGCGGCACCGCCGAATCCGACGAGCTCTATCGCGCCACCGCGATCGTCACCGGCACCGGCGCGGTCAACCGGCGCCTCGGCCTCGCCCTCTGCCTCGACGACGTGCTGGTCAAGGTCTCGGGCGATCCGCGCCTCCTCGGCGATCCGCGCGTCGCCGCCCTGGCCAAGCGCGCGGCCACGCTGGTCAGCGCATTCACCTATCGCGACCGGCTCGCGCACCGGCCCATCCGCGACGAGCAGGGTACGCGCGACCGCCCACACGATCTCACCGTCACCTTCGACAGGGCCAAGATCGATGCGGCGCTGGCCGCGCTGGGACGAAAGCCCTGGACCGGGCCGCGCCCGCGCCTCGTCGTCTTCGTCGGCGTCGACAACGGCGCCGCCAAGTACGCGCTCGCCGCCGACGGCGAACGCGGCCCCGACCAGCGCGACGCGCTCGCCGCCGCCGCGCAGCAAATCGCGATCCCGATCGTGCTGCCGAACCGGGCGGCGCTGACGGCGGCGGGCGTGAGCTACGACGGCGTGGCCGCGCCCGATCTTGCGAAGCTCGACGCGGCGGCCAAGGCGAGCGGCGGCGAGCGGGCGCTCGTGGGACGCCTCACCTGGAGCGACCACCCGGCCGGCTGGATCGCGGATTGGCAATTCGCCGACGCGGGCAAGACCCATCGCTGGCGGATTCGCGGCGTCAGCTTCGACGATACGTTCCGCAATGGCCTGCGCGGCACCGCGCAGATCCTTTCCGGCAACGGCGCGCCGAAGTAGCCGGCGCTACGCCTGCACCAGCAGCTCGGTTTCGACTGGCGGCGGGCGCTTCAGCGTCTGGTAGATCACGCAATAGCGCTCGGTGAGCTTCTTCAAGGTGGCGCGCTGCTCGGCGCCGGCGTCGGTGTCGAGATCGAAGAACAGGCGGATGTCGCGGAAGCCGACCGGCGCCTCTTTGTCGACGCCGAGCGTGCCGCGGAAGTCGAGATCACCCTCGGCGCGCACGACGCCGCGGCGGATCTCGATGCCGAGCGCCGTCGCCACCGCCTTCAAGGTCACGCCGGCGCAGGCGACGAGCGCCTCCAGCAGCATGTCGCCCGAACAGGCCTGCGAGCCGTCGCCCCCCGTCGCGGGATGGAGCCCCGCTTCGACGATGGCGCGGCCGGTATCGACCCTGCAGGCGATGCCGAGCGCGTCGAGCTCGCCCTGCGCCTTCAAGGTGATGAGCGCGGCGCCGGGCGTGGATTTGTATTTTTCCTTGAGCGGGGCCTGGAGGTTGCGAAGTTCCGTTGCGTTCATTTCATGCTCCCTTGACGCGCCTCATAGCCATCGTCGCGCAACGGCGCGGCGATGGGAAGCGAGTGTATGAGTGCGCGAGATCACATTGCCGCGCAACGACGGCGTCGAAATGGCGCCGCGGCCTCCGACGGCGATGCCGTCCGTCTCGAACCCCTCCTCGATCCAGCCCTTCTTCGTCAGCGCGAGGCTGACCGGATTGTAGTGGGCCCAGTCGACTGTGATCCGCTTGGGCGGCTCGGCCAGAGCCGGGCCTGGCAGGGCGAGGCTCGCCAAGCCCGCCAAGATGATCGTCCGGCGCGTCTCCGTGTCTTACGCTCCTTCCGATGCGTCGGAACGCCAAGGGCGGCCCGGCCGGGTTCACCCGAGCGGGACCTTTGGGCGCGCGCGCCTATTCGCGAAAGAGCGGCGGACACAAGAATCCCGCCGCAGCTTTGGGTCGCTGGGCGGCGGGCCGCCGCAACGCTTCAGCTGCATTTGTAACGCGCCCGCAAGCTGTCGCTCAAATCGGCG
Organism: Alphaproteobacteria bacterium; assembly: GCA_036555425.1. Taxonomy (GTDB): domain Bacteria; phylum Pseudomonadota; class Alphaproteobacteria; order Bin65; family Bin65; genus SBBV01. The sequence continues at coordinate 23,748 of DATBLL010000107.1, forward strand.
CGATGGGCGAAACCTGGGAGTGCCCTCGGCCTGTGTCAGCCTAGAGAAATCGCCGATCAACCGAAGAAGTTCCGAGGCTTCCACCAGCCGGTCAAGGCTTCGTTAACCCAAACGACCCTAGCTTGCCGGATGGGACAAGCTGCCGCCGGAGTCGCTGCCGCACGGCCGCGTAGTCGCGTGAAGGAACGGCATGGATCACAGCGCGGCGCAAGAGGCCGGTAAGAGCCAGCACGCAACGGGGGCGGCCGAGCGCGCGTGGGCATGGTTGTTTCCGGTGCCGGCAGGCATCGCCGATCCCATGCTCACCCACCAGCGCAAGGCGCTGCGCCGCCAAGTGCCGATTCTCATCGCCGTCAATTTTTCGATTTCCGCGCTCACGGCTGCCGTGTTCTGGCCGCTGGTCGCGCCGAGCTACAATCTTGCTTGGCTCGCGCTCGTTTGGTTCGTCGGCGCCCTGAGCCTCTGGCGCTGGGATCGCTCGCGCCGCATCCCGCACCAACGGCCGGCCACCGCGCGCTTCGTCCGCCGCTCGATCGTCGCCAATGCGATCCCCGGGGTCGTCTGGGGGGCGTCGGCGCTGATCTTCTTCGTGCCCGAGCGCGTCGAGCTCCAGCTCTTCCTCGTCTGCGTGCTGGCCGGCATGTCGGCCGGCATCGTGGCGGCGGCGCCGAGCATGCCGGCGGCGGCGCTCGCCTACGCGCTGCCGGCCATGGTCCCGCTCACGATCCAGCTCCTGGCCACGGGCACGCGCACGGGCGTGGTCATGGGCATCATGGCCGCGATCTACATGGGTGCGCTCGTCTTCCTGCTGCGCAACGGCTACCGCTCGTTCTGCGACGGCGTCGCCGCCGAAGAGCGCGCGCGCCAGGCCGAGGAAGTGCTGCGCGACAGCATCGAGGCGCTGGGCGACGCCTTCGTGCTCTACGATCCCGATCTCCGCGTCGTGATGCACAATCGCCGCTATCTCGATCACTTCAGCTATCACAAGGCCAAGGGCCGCACCTCGATCGTGGGCATGACGCTCGAGGACCAGGCGCGCACGGCCATCGCGGAGGGCTTCTTCGATGCCGGCGAGGATTACGTCCGCGACGCCGAGAAAGGTATCGCGCAGCGTATCGCCGATTTCCGCTCGGAGTCGCAGACGCGGCGCACGCGGCGCACCGCGGACGGCCGCACCCTCCTCATCGGCACGCATCCCATGCCGGGCGGGCGGCGCGTGGCCATCGCCACCGACGTCACCGCCCTGAAGCAGGTCGAGGACCGCTTCGTCGCGGCCATGGAGGCGATGGACGACGCGGTCGTCCTCTACGGCCCCGACGACCGCATCACCACCCACAACCGGCGCTATCTCGAGCTCTATCCGGTGCTGAAGGATCTGGCGCCGCTCGCCGGGCGCACGCGCGAGGAATGCCTGCGCTATGCCGCGGAAAAGGGCTTTCTCGCCGCCCGCGAGATCGGCGGCGATCCCGCGCGCTGGGCGGCGGACGAAGTCCGCGCGCTGCAGTTCAAGAAGACCGCCGAGTACGAGCGCGAAACCGCGGACGGCCGCACCTATCTCATTCGCGCGCGCAAGACCGCCGACGGCGGCCGCGTGATCATCACGACCGACATCACGGCCTTGAAGCGCGCCGAGCAGCGCCTGTTTGCCGCGATCGAGGCGATGGACGACGGCTTCGTCCTCTACGGGCCCGACGAGCGCGTGGTGCTGCACAACAAGCGCCTGCTCGAGCAGTATCCGCAATTCCACGCGCTCATGCCCTTGGCCGGCCGCACCCGCACCGAGCTCATGCACAGCATGGCCAGCGCCAAGGCGTTCCGCGGCATCGAGGAGGCGGGTGGCCCCGACAAGTGGGCCGAGGAGCAGCTCGAATTCGTGCGCGCGCTCGATTCCACCGAGTTCGAGCGCGAAACCGCCGACGGCCGCACCTATCTCATCCGCACCCAATCGACGGGCGAAGGCGGACGCGTCGCGATCACCACCGACATCACCGCGGTGAAGCAGGCCCAGCAGCGCCTGCTCGACGCCATCAACGCGATGGACGACGGCTTCATCCTGTTCGGGCCCGACGACCGCGTCCGCCTGCACAATCACCGTTATCTCGATCACTTCCCCGCGCTGGCCTCGCTCGGCTCGCTCGTGGGCCGCACGCGCGAAGAGCTGATCCGCTGCATGGCGAACGCCAAGTCCTTCGCGAGCGCCGATGCAGCAAATGACACCGAGCGCTGGATCAGGCGCCAGCGCGATGCGCTCGCCGGCGGCAAGGCGGCCGAATACGAGCGCCGCCTCGCCGACGGCCGCACGCTGCTCGTGCGCGCCCAGCCCACCGCCGAAGGCGGCCACGTCGCGATCACGACCGACGTGAGCGCGCTGAAGCGCGCGCAGAAGCGCCTCGTCGACGCGGTCGAGAGCATGTCCGACGCCTTCGTGCTGTGGGACGCCGACGACCGCCTCGTGCTCTGCAACAGCGCCTACGCCAAGATGTTCGAGGGCGTGCCGCGCTCGACCGAGGTCGGCAGCCGCTTCGAGGATATCCTCCGGGCCGGCATCGCCACCGGCGCCTTCCCTGAAGCCAAGGGCCGCGAGGAGGAGTATTTCACCGAGCGCATGACGCGCCACCGCGATCCCGCCGACCCGGTCGTGCAGCCCTATCGCGACGGGCGCTGGCTGCGCTACGCCGAGCGGCGCACCTCCGAGGGCGGCATCGTCGGCCTCCGGACCGACGTCACCGAATCGATCCGGCGCGAGCGGGTGCTGCGCACGAGCCAAGCCGAGCTCGCCGAGCGCGTGCACGAGCTCGAGGCGATGCAGCAGCAGCTCCGGGAGCAGCGCGACGAGCTGCATCGGCTCATGCGCCAGGTGATGCAGGCGCGCGACGAGGCCGCGGCCGCCAACGCCGCGAAATCGGTCTTCCTCGCCAACATGAGCCACGAGCTCCGGACGCCGCTCAACGCCATCATCGGCTTCTCCGAGATCATGCACGGCGAGCTGTTCGGGGCGCTCGGCCACCCGCGCTACGCGAGCTATGTCGGCGACATGCTCGGTGCGGCCAAGCATCTCCTGAAGCTCATCAACGACATCCTCGATCTCTCCAAGATCGAGGCAGGCAAGTGGGAGCTGCGCGAGGAGCCGGTCGATCTGCGCCGCCTGCTCGATGGGGTCATGCGGCTGTTCCGCGGCCGCGACGAGACCGCGCGGCTCGACATCAAGGTTGACGCACCCGCCGCGCTGCCGCCGATCATGGCCGACGAGCGCGCGCTGAAGCAGGTCATCATCAACGCGCTCTCGAACTCGATCAAGTTCACGCCGCCGGGCGGGCGCATCCGCCTGCGCGCGCGGCGCGACAAGAGCGGCCGCCTGCATATCGCGATCGGCGACACCGGCATCGGCATCAAGCGCGAAGACGTGCCGAAGGCGCTGGCGCCGTTCGGCCAGGTCGACAATCACATGACGCGGCGCCACCAGGGCACCGGGCTCGGCCTCTCGATCGCCAAGGCCCTCGTCGAGCGCCATGGCGGCCGCTTGAAGCTCAGGAGCCGCCCGGGCCGCGGCACCGTGATCACCGCGATGCTGCCCGCCGAGCGCTTCGCCGCCGCGGCGATGGCGCCATCCAAGCTCGCCGCGGCCGAATAGACGCAAAATCGTCGTCCGCCAGGCTTTGTTGGCCTTGGCCTCCTTTCCCCTCGCCCGGCCCACCATTTGCATTAAGATGCGGCGACGGCGAACCTGCGTTTCGTCGGTTAAACGCGGCGCCAAGGGCAGGGAGGCTCTCGATGAAACGGAACATATCGCTTTGGATCGCGGCGCTGGCGGTGGGCGGCTTCGCGACCGCCGGCGGACCGGCCGCGGCGCAGGAGAAGGTGACTTATCTCTTCCCGGCGCCGCCGATGCTGCCCGCGTTCGGGCCGATCCGCCTCGCGCAGGGCAAGGGCTACTTTAAGGCCGAGGGGCTCGATGTCGAGTTCCAGGTGGCGAAAGGCGGCGTCGACGTGGCCAAGCAGGTCGGCGCCGGCAACGCGCCCCTGGGCGGCATCTTGGGCGATGGCCCTATCCTGGTGCGGCCGCAGGGCATTCCGATGAAGGGCGTGGCCCTCTTCGGCGGGCGCGGTTTCATGCAGCTCGTCGTGCGCGAAGATTCGGGCATCACCGATCCCAAGGGCTTGAAAGGCAAGGACGTGAGCGTCATGGCCTTCCAGGACACGACCTACTACGTGTTGCAGGGCGTGCTCGCGCGCGTCGGCCTGACGGTCAAGGATGTGAACGCACAGGCCGCCGGCCCCGTCGGCGTTTGGCAGCTCGTGGCGCAAGGCAAGGCCGTGGCCTGCGCCTGCGTGCCCGACTGGATTCCGCTCATCCAGGCCACCGGAACGAAGGTCAAGATCATCCAGAGCTACGACTACTTCCCGGCCATGGCCCAGGCGATCGGCGCCAGCGACAAGGTGATCAAGGAAAAGCCGGAGATGGTGAAGAAGTTCGTCCGCGCCGCCTTGAAGGGCATGAAGGACATCATGGACGATCCCAAGAAGGCGGCCGCCGATTTCGTCGCCATCGAGCCGGCATGGAAGGGCAAGGACGCGGTGATCGAGGGCGTGTTCAAGTACTACGCCGAGCTCGTCTATCCCGGCCAGCCCAAGCTCGGCATGTTCGACGCCCGGCGCGTCGCGGCGGTGCAGGACTTCTACATCAAGGAGAAGATCATCCCCTCGGGCTCCAAGGTCGAGGATCTCTTCACGAACCAATTTGTGGAGTAAGCCGCGTAGGGGCGCGCTGCGCGCGCCCTCTCTCCGCGTCCGCAGCGGTGACGCGAGGGGCGCCCGGTCGCCGCTCTTTTCTCGACACGCGTGACCGAGCGGCCGGCGCGTGTCGGTGGCCGGCAGGGCGCGCGCAGCGCGCCCCCACGCAGTTGGCGCCATGCGTCAAATGAAATTCAGACCGCCATCCGCCAGGATCGTCTGGCCGGTGATCCACGCGGCTTCGTCGGAGCAGAGGAACGTCACCACCTTCGCCATGTCGTCCGGCGTGCTCATGCGCTTCAGGCATTGCATCGCGACATAGCTCTTGAACTTCTCGTCCGAAACCGAAGGGCGCTCGACTTCGGTCTTGGTGACGCCGGGAATGAACGTGTTCACCGTGATGTTCCAGGGCCCGAGCTCGCGCGCCATCGAGCGGCTCATGCCGAACGCCGCCGATTTCGACGTGATGTAGTGGAGATAGTTGGGCAGGCCCAGGAGGGGCGTGCCCGAGGCGATGTTGAGGATGCGGCCCCATTTCGCCTGCTGCATCGCCGGGATCACGGCGCGCGCGCAATGGAAGGCCCCCGAGATGTTCACCTGCATCGCGCGCTCCCACTCCGCCGCGGGCAGCTCCCAGAACGGCGCCATCGTGATCTTCGAGAAGAGGGCGGCGTTGTTGACGAGGATGTCGATGCGACCGAAGCGCGCCTGCGCCGCCTTCGCCATCGCGCCCACCGAATCCGCCGAGCCGACGTCGGTCGCGACGAAGAGCGCCTTGCCGCCGCCCTCCTCGATTTCCTTGGCGACGCGCGCGCCGGCCGCTTCGTTGAACTCGGCGATCACCGGCACCGCGCCCTGCGCCGCCAAGTGCAGCGCATAGGCCCGCCCCAGCGCCTGCCCGCCGCCGGTGACGACGGCGACGCGGCCCTTCAAAGTCGGGTAGTGGGCGGTGGGAGTGACGCTCATCCTGATTGCCTCGCTTTCGTACGATATCCAATTGCGCGTCGGCCCTCACTGCCCAGCCGATGCCTTCGGCATCGCCTGGGCCCCTTCTCTCTCCCACTGCATGGGAGCGAGAAGGAGAAACCGCGCGCACATCTTTTCCTCTCCCGGAGGAGAGGAGGGGCCCATTCGCGCGTCAGCGCGAATGGGAGGTGAGGGCACTCTCTTCCGCCTGCAGCCGCTGCAGGATGCGCCGCATCGCGAACAGGCCCTTGTCCGCCGCGATCATGCCGCGCGGCCGCACGTCGCCGCCGGCCTCGGGATCGAGATCGATCGCGCGCTGCTGCGCCTCGTAGACGGCGACGTCCTCGAGCGGAATATTGAGCATCTGGCGCTCGAATACGGCGCGCTTGCTCTCGGGCACCATGCGCTGTTCCAGCGCCACGGCCCAGAATTGATGCGTGGTGCGCGCGGTCTCGGGCGTCAGCGCGTGGTAGACGACGAAGCCCCAGAGGCCCTGGCTTGTGGTGCGTTCGGCCGGCGAGACGCCGCGCCCGGCCGGGGCCGTGCCGCTGTTCACGTAGATATAGGCGGGCGGCATGAATTCGCTCACCTGCCAGCGGTCGATATTGCCGTCGTAGCCGGCATAGTCGACGAAGGCCCGGGCCGGCGGAATGCCGCTCATCCAGCGCGCGACACGCACGCGCTCGCCTTCGACCTCGGCCGAGATCGCGGCCTCCTCGGCGAGCGCACGGTTGCCGGTGGTCGAGCTGTGCACATAGGCGAGGTGCGAGAGGTCGAGCAGGTTGTCGAGGATCAGGCGATAGCCGCATTTCACCTCGATGTGGCCCTTGTAGGCGAACCAGCCCGGATCGCCGAGGCGAATGTGATAGTCGGGCGCGCGACTTTCGTCGGCCTTTGCGGGATCGCCCATCCACACCATCACCCAGCCGCGCCGCTCCACGACTGGATAGGCGCCGACGCGCGCCCAATGCGGCGGCGCGGCCACGCCCGGCAGATGCGTGCAGGCGCCGCTGCAATCGAAGACCATGCCGTGATAGCCGCATTCGAGCGTGTCGCCGATCAGCCTGCCTTCCGAGAGCGGCAGGTTGCGGTGGGGGCAGCGGTTCTCGAGCGCCACTGCCTTGCCCGCCTCGGTGCGGAAGAGCACGAGATAGTCGCCGAGCATCACGCGCGCCAGCGGCTTCCGCCCCACTTCGTCGGCCCAGGCCGCGACGTACCAGTGGTTCCGCAGCAGGAGGCCATCGTCGACATCCGTATCGCGCCGCGTCCGCAGCTTCGCCATCGCACTCCTCCTGCCGGCATAGAAGCACGCCAGCGCCGCCGCGGTCCAACGCGGCGGCCGCAGCCGGCGCATGCGCCGATCTCTCGATGGCCTATGCGCGCCGCAAACGAAGCGGCTTGCCGCCTTGGATCAGCGCCAGCGCGGTCGGCGCCGGTCCCTCGCCGACCTCGAACTGGACGCGAAGGTTGAGCGCCGGCGCGAAGAACTCGGTCTCCGAGATGGCGGCGAGCGCGAGCGGCGCTTGCCCGGCGAAGCGGAGCGTGAGCCCAGCCGCCGCCGCCGTCACCTCGGCCTCGCGCCCGTCATCGCTGCGATAGCGCCCGGCGTAATGCAGCCGTGCCGGCAGCGCGACCGCGGCCGGCGCCTCGCGCCAGGCGGGCCAGGCGAATTCGCGCCCCAGCGCCTTCAGAATTTCGGTGCACAGCGGCCAGCCCTGAATCGAATTGATGAGCACTGCGGCGCCCGCGCCCTGCGCGGGGAATAGCTTCAATTCGGCCTGGAAGCCCTCGTGGGAGCCTTGGTGCCCGAAGCGGAAGGCGTCGTCCTTGCCGTTGCGGAACCAGCCGAGCCCGACGAAGTCGCCGCCGGGCTTCTGGCCCGGCCGGCGAGGCCCCGCACGCCGAAAGCGCCGGCCCACACGGCCTCGCCGTCGACGATCGCGGCGATCCTGGCGCCCGGCGTCGCGCACTCGGCCATGCGCTCGGCGAGCGGGCGAGGTGACCGCGTCTCGCCGGGAAATGCCGTTTCGGGCCTTATGTCCTGCAGCGCGCGCGCAACGCGGTCCTGAGGCCCCATGGATGCGCCCAGCCTAGAACGGCACGCTCATCGGCTCGTGCGTGCCCTCGGCATTAACGAGATCGACGCGCTTCCAAGCGATCGCGAAGCCGTCGCCGGCGCGGCGGATGCCGAAGTGGCTCGTGCCGCCGTAGAGGTGCTGGCCGTTCAGGCGATATTCGATCATCACGAACTTCGCGGCGGCGACGAAGTCGCAGCCGGCTTCGGCCGAGGGCGCAACCGCGGCGCGGCTCACGACACGCGAGGTCCGCGTCCGCGGCGTCTCGGCATGCGCGATGGCCGTCATCAGGCGGCGCACGCGCGTTTCCATCAGCATGCGGTCGTCGTAGAAGAGGGAAACCTCGTCGCGGGGGCTCGTCTGCCCGGGCCGGTGCGGGACCCAATACCAGGCGTCGGCGGCATAGAGCGCCAGCCAATCCTCGTAGCGCCGCTCGTCGAGAAGCGCTGCCTCGCGCTGCAGCAGCGTGTCGATCGCATCGCGGGTTTCGGCGCTCACGCTCGCACCGGACATCGCGTCGGCATCGGGCGGACTCATGGATTCACCATGTAGTCGAGCCAGCTCTGGAACTGGTTGCGGATGTGGATCTCGCTGGTGCCGTGGTCGCCGACCGTGGCCGGGCCATCGGCGCGGTCGCGCCCGGCGCCGCGGCCGATGTGCAGCCATTCGGGCGCCTCGTTCGCGAGCCCGTCGCGGATGCGGCGGTAGATTTCGAGATCGTCGGTCAGGATTTGAGAGGCCGGCGAGTTGATCGCGTTGGCGAAGCGCACCGTGTCGTGGAACATGCGCTCGGGCGCGCCTTTCAAGCGGAACGACAAGACGTGCACCTCGGTGCGTCCGGCCGAGAGCGGATGAATCACGCGCAGCTGCCGGAACTGCGACATGAAGGTGAGGTTCGGATAGACGATCGTGTTGAAGAGGCTGACGCCCAAGATTTCCTTGGCGCGCGCGGGGCCGTGCCTGGCCTCGAGCGCCCGGCGATAGGCGGCAAAGACCGGATCGGCGTTGTCGCCGAGCAAGCGCTTGTCGTCGTGATAGTCGCCCATGTAGCTGTGGCCGTTGGGCAGCGCCCAGACGCCGACGCGGTCCCAGATCTGCGCCAGCACGCCGTTCTGGATCATCTGGCGCACCGCGATGTCGCCGGCGCCGTCGGTCGCGGCGTCGCGGGACTGGCGCGAGGCGGTGTCGATCGACGATTCGTGCACATAGCGCGGGTGCATGAGATCGTTGACGTTCTCGATGTAGAGCTTCCAATTGCCTTCGTAATAGTGCTTGAAGATGCCGCCGGCGACTTCGATTTCGCCGTCGGGCGCACGGTCGACGAAGTCGTCGAACGAAAGCTTCACCGGCCCGAGGAAATCGAGCAGCGCGGTGCCGTCAGCCGCGAGGCTCGCGAAGACGAAGCCGCGATAGGCGTCCATGCGCGCGACCGGCGCGAGGCCCAGCGCCTTCGTCTCGCCGTCGAAGGCCGCGTCGTAGCCTTCCTTCCGGGGCACCGAGACGAGGCGGCCGTCGGTCCCGAAGGTCCAGCCGTGATAGCCGCAGCGGAAATGCCTGGCCGAGCCTTTCTCCTCGGTGCAGACCTCGGCGCCGCGGTGAGTGCAGCGGTTGTGCAGCACGCGCACCGCACCGTCGCCGCCCCGCACCATGATCACCGGCTGCCGCCCCAAGCGCGTGCAATAGAAATCGCCCGGCTTCGCCACCTGGCTCTCATGGCCGACGAAGAGCCAGGCGCGGCCGAAGATGCGCTCCATCTCGAGCGCGAAGATCGCGGGATCGGCGTAGACGCTGCGGTGCACGCGGTCGGGCCGCACGAGCTGGCGCAGCTCCGAGGCCGCCGCCGGGCGCGGGATGATCGTCATGGCGTCCTCCCTCGAGGCCGTGCCCCACCGAGCTGGTTGCACGCGAAGCGGGGGCGGAACCGGCGCATGGCGGTTCAGGCCCGCGTCGTGATCAGGCGCGAGGCCTGGTCGTAGAGGCCGGTCATCAGCGTCAGCACATTGCGCGCATCGGCGAGTCGCGCCGTGAGCTTGCCGCCCTCGACCGGAATCTGGCTGAGCAGCGCGCGGCGCGCCGCCACGAATTCGCGCGCCACCGCGCGGCCCTTGGCGGTGACGCGGTAGGTGGTGCCGCGCCCGGCCGCGCGCGGCACCTTCTCGGCCAAGCCGGCGCGGATGAGCTTGCGGATGCTGTATTGGATGTTGGCGACGTCGCCGCGGTTGGTGAAATGCTGGATTTCGGTCACGCCCTTCGGGCGGTCGAGCACGTGGATCGTGTTGAGGATCACGCTGTCGTAGCCGGTCAGGTTCGGCTCGCCGGCGATCGTGGAGAGACTCTTGCCGATGAATCGGTAGAACGATTCGGCGTAGCAGATGACGGCGTGCTGGAACTCGGCGAAGGCCAGCTCGACCTCGCTCTCGCCCAGATGCCATTTGGCGCGACCCCGGCGTTTCATGGCGCCATGGTCGGCGCCCGGACGGACAGAGTCAAGAGTGAATTACTGAGTGATTTGCACGTATCGGATACCCTGCCGCTTACGCCAATCCGCGGCTGAGCTGTGACCGCGTCCATCCTTCGAGGCCGCCCCAAGAGCGGCGGCGCCTCAGGATGAGGTTATTCTGCTGAAACTAATCGGCCTGATCCTGAGGTGCGCGTCGAACGCTCTTGCGTTCGCAGCGCCTCGCAGGATGGACGCGCGCACCATTCCGCAGACTCAATCTGCGCAACGGAAGGGGCCGCGCCTCAGATCCAGTGCAGCTGCACGAGCTGTTCGCGCCGGCTCGGCGTGATCGGCTCGGGCTTCTTGGGCTCCTTCCGCTGCGCGAGGCCATAGGGCTCGGGTGCGAGGCTCGCGATCTTGGAGAGGAGCTGGTCGTAGACCTTCTTGGGATTGGCGCCGAAGATGGGGTCGTCGTTGTCGGCGAAGGCGGCGTCGGCGCCGATCCAGTCAGCGGCCAGGAGCTTCTCGCGCGCCGTCGGCAGCACCGTGCGCTCCTCCTTGGCCAAGTGCTTCCGCTGCCAGTCGATGAATTTCTGCGCCGTCTCATCGAAGCTGGCGAAGCCCTTCTTCGGGTCGGCCTTCCAGGCGTCGAGCTTCCATTTCAAGTCGCTGGTGAGGCGAATGCCCTCGTGGTGCTGGGCCTGCAGCTCTTCGATCAAGGCCTTCATCTCGGGCGCGCGCTTCACGACGAGCGGAAACAGAACCTCGTCTTCCTTGGGGTGATGATAGCGGTCGGGGAAGTCCTGGACGTAGGACAGCACGGCGTCGAACAGCGCGAAGTCGGGCTCGATCTTGCCGGCGCGGATTTCGGCCAACACATGGTCGAAGGTGTAGAGCACGGCGGCAAGCGCGCGGTGCTCGCGCTGGATGATGGCAAGGGTACGAGACATGGCGGATCCTCCAAATCAGGCTCGCCGCATGATCCGCGGCCCGGAATGGCCCGCATTGATCCTGGTCAAGGGCCGGCTCGGGGCCCTGCCGCGCCCGGCGCAGGGCGGGAATGTCGCGGGCGCGGAGCATCCTGATGCCGGCTTCGTTAGTTGTGCAAGGGAGCCTGCGCGATCATGGTGAATGACATGTCTGAACCTGGGCGGCGCGCGCTCGCGGCCGCGATTCTGGCGAATTTGGCCGCTGGATCGGTCTTGGGCGCCTGCGACGGACAACAACAGCGCTCGCGGCGGGCGGGCGAAGGCCCGGGCCAGAAGGCCGCGGCTCCGGCGTCCGGCGCCGCCGCGATCGTCGTCGGCACTTGGCGCGCGCGGCTCGAGGACTCCGCGGAGCGGTCCACATCCCGGGATTACACCTTCACCGCCGATGGCCGCGTCACCGTGGCCCCCGGCCGCGTGTGCCGCTATCGGGTGGAGGCCGAGGCGCTGGCGGTCGACTGCGCCGGGGCGGCCCGGGAGACGGCGCAAGGCCGGCTCGAGCGGCGCGATGCCGACACGCTGGTCTGGACGATCGAGGGCAAGGCGGTGCGCCTCGAGCGCCAGCCCGGCGTCGCGGAACAGCAATAGGTCACTCCAATATCGGCCGCGCGGCCAGGACGATCGCCGTGCCCAGCGCGAAGATCGGGATCATCAAGCCAAGCAAAAGCACGGCGAAATCGAGCAGCGTCACCTTCAGCTCGGAGACGATGCCGCCATCGGGGCTCTCCCACATGCCCGGCCGCGCGAAGAAGCCGAGCTCCTCGGATTCCACGATGCGCAGGCCGAAGCGGCGCCCGAGCCAAGCCCCGAGGCGCTTCCTGAGGCGGCGGAAGAACCAATCGACATAGGCGAAGACTGCGCCGATCAGCGCGACCCCAACCACGAGATTGGGCAGATAGCGCCACGACCAGCCCTGAAGCCCGCCCGTCGCCCCGGCGACCGCGAAGTAGATCACGACGCCACCCAAGATCGTCGCCGGGCCAAGGATGGCGACTGGCAGATCGAAGACGCTGCGCCGCCACGCGGTCGCAGTGCGCCAGGCCGGATCCGCGCCGGCGTAGAGCGTCAGCAATTGCTTGGCTGCGGCGGCATCGTGATCGCGCCGCGCGCTCGCGCAATAGCCGATGGCGCCCGGACCGCCGCGATCGATCACGCGGAAGCGAAACGCGCCGCCGGCATCGCGGCGGAGGATGAGCGTGTCGCCGCCATCGCCTTGCGCCACGAGTGCTACCGCGCCCGCGGCCGGCAGCGCCGCGAATGCGCGCGCGATCCCCTCGGCATCGCCGCGCCATTGGCGCAGCCTGCCGCCGCTGCGGAGATAGATCCGAACGCCCATGGAGCTCGCTCCGGCGAAGCGATCTAAGTTTCTGGTAATTCTATCAAAAAATCCCCAGACGGGGAGGGCCCTGCGAAGGCACATTCATTGCGCCAAATCAATGTCGAGGCGGCGCGTTTGGCGCATCGGGAACGCGCGCCGCACGCTCTTGCGGCACTGCAACCATCTCCCCATATGGCCGTTGAAGCGGATGCCGGGAGCCGGATCCGCCCGAAGATCCTGCCTCGCGAAGGGGGACTGACGAATGAATTTCGAGAACTACACCGAGCGCGCGCGCGGCTTCGTGCAAGCGGCTCAGGCCGTCGCCATCCGCGCCAATCACCAGCAGATGACGCCCGAGCATCTGCTGAAGGCTCTCCTCGAGGACGAGGAGGGCATGGCCGCCAATCTCATCGCCGCCGCGGGCGGCAATCCCGAGCTCGCCACCGCCGCGGTCGATCAGGCGCTCGCCAAGCTGCCTAAGGTTTCGGGCCAGGGCGCGCAGCCCTATGCCACCGCCGAGATTGCGCGCCTGTTCGATCAGGCGCAGCAGATCGCGAAAAAGGCCGGCGATTCTTACGTCACCGTCGAGCGTCTGCTCTTGGCGCTGGCGCTCGCCGCCGGCACGCCTTCGGCTGACGCGCTCAAGCGCGCCGGCGTCACGGCGCAGAATCTGAATCAGGCCATTGAGAACATGCGCAAGGGCCGCAAGGCCGACAGCGCCTCGGCCGAATCCGGCTACGACGCGCTCAAGAAATACGCGCGCGACCTCACGCAGGCGGCGCGCGACGGCAAGCTCGATCCGGTCATCGGCCGCGACGAGGAGATCCGCCGCACCATCCAGGTGCTCTCGCGCCGCACCAAGAACAATCCAGTCCTCATCGGCGAGCCCGGCGTCGGCAAGACCGCGATCGTCGAGGGCCTCGCCTACCGCATCGTGCGCGAGGACGTGCCCGAATCGCTCAAGAACAAGCGCGTGCTCGCGCTCGACTTGGGCGCCATGGTCGCCGGCGCCAAATTCCGCGGCGAATTCGAGGAGCGCTTGAAAGCCGTGCTCTCCGAGGTCACCGCCGCGGCCGGCGAAATCGTGGTCTTCATCGACGAGATGCACACGCTCGTCGGCGCCGGCAAGGCCGAAGGTGCGATGGACGCGTCCAACATGCTGAAGCCGGCGCTGGCGCGCGGCGAGCTGCATTGCATCGGCGCCACCACGCTCGACGAATACAGGAAGCACGTCGAGAAGGATGCGGCGCTGGCGCGGCGCTTCCAGCCGGTGTTCATCGGCGAGCCGTCGGTGCCCGACACGGTCTCGATCCTCCGCGGCCTCAAGGAAAAATACGAGCTGCATCACGGCGTGCGCATCACCGACGGCGCCATCGTCGCCGCCGCCACGCTCTCCAACCGCTACATCACCGACCGCTTCCTGCCCGACAAAGCGATCGACCTCGTCGACGAGGCCGCGTCGCGCCTGCGCATGGAGGTGGACAGTAAGCCCGAGGAGGTCGACGAGCTCGACCGCCGCATCGTCCAGCTCAAGATCGAGCAGGAGGCGCTGAAGCGCGAGACCGACCCGGCCTCGAAGGACCGCTTGAAGAAGCTCGAAGTCGAATTGAAGGATCTCGAGAAGAAATCCGCCGATCTCACCGCGCAATGGCGCGCCGAGAAGGAGAAGCTCGCGGGCGCGCAAAAAATCAAGGAAGATCTCGAAAAGTCGCGGCTCGAATTGGAGCAGGCGCAGCGGCGCGGCGACTGGTCGCGCGCGGGCGAACTCACCTACGGCAAGATCCCCGAGCTCGAAAGGAAGCTGAAAGACGCCGAGGGCGCCGGCAAGAGCCGCATGCTCAACGAGGAAGTCACGGCCGAGGACATCGCCGCCGTCGTCTCGCGCTGGACCGGCATCCCGGTCGACAAGATGCTCGAAGGCGAGCGCGAGAAGCTGCTGCAGATGGAGCTGGCGCTCTCCAAGCGCGTCGTCGGCCAAGACGAGGCCGTGCGCGCGATCTCGAACGCGGTGCGCCGCGCCCGCGCCGGCCTCCAGGACCCCAACCGGCCGATCGGCTCGTTCCTGTTTCTCGGCCCGACCGGCGTCGGCAAGACCGAGCTCACCAAGGCGCTGGCCGAATTCCTGTTCGATGACGAGCAGGCGATGGTGCGCATCGACATGTCGGAATACATGGAGAAGCACGCCGTTTCGCGCCTCATCGGCGCGCCGCCGGGCTATGTCGGCTACGAAGAGGGCGGGGCGTTGACGGAAGCGGTGCGCCGCCGGCCCTATCAGGTCGTGCTGTTCGACGAGATCGAGAAGGCGCACCCCGATGTCTTCAACGTGCTGCTGCAGGTGCTCGACGACGGGCGCCTCACCGACGGCCAGGGCCGCACGGTAGACTTCCGCAACACGCTGATCGTGCTGACCTCGAATCTCGGGAGCGAATTCCTTGCCGCGTTGAAGGAAGGCCAGCCGGTCGACAGCGTGCGCGACGAGGTGATGGGCGTGGTGCGCCATGCGTTCCGGCCCGAGTTCCTGAACCGGCTCGACGAGATCCTGCTGTTCAACCGGCTCTCGCGCGCCGAGATGGCGAAGATCGTCGAGATCCAGTTGGGCCGCCTCAAGAAGCTGCTCGCCGAGCGCAAGATCGACCTCAGGCTCGACGAGACGGCCACGACCTGGCTCGCCAACACCGGCTACGACGCCGTCTACGGCGCGCGCCCGTTGAAGCGCGTGATCCAGAAAAATCTCCAGGATCCGCTGGCGCAGAAGATCCTTGCCGGCGAGATCAAGGACGGCGAGACGGTCAAGGTCTCCGTCCGCGGCGGCGCGCTCACGCTCAACGGCGAGCGCGTCGAAACCGCGACGGGGGCCAAGCCGAGCCTCAGGCTGCTGAACTAACCTCGCTGCGCCGGCCCTCACTTCCCAAGCAAAGCCTTTGGCTTTGCTTGGGGAGTGAGGGCCGGTGGCGGCGCTATACGAAGCGCAGCTCGACCTTGCCGATCGGCCCGAAATCGGCCGTCACGTGCATGCCGGGCTCGGCGAAATGGACCGAGGCGACCGTGCCGGTCGTCACCGCGTCGCCGGCTTTCAAGCCGTAGCCGCGCGCGCGCAAATGGTTCGCGAGCCAGACCAGCGCCTCCAACGGATTGCCGAGCACGGCGGCGCCGGTGCCTTCGGCGATGAATTTGTCGTCGAAGCGCAGTGTGGCCTTGGCGCGAGACAGGTCGATCTTGCGCCAATCACTCACCTCGGGCCCGAGCACGAGTCCGCCATTGGCGCCGTTGTCGGCCACGATCGAGGCGACTCCGACCTTGAACCAGTCGGTCCAGCGCGAGTCGACGAGCTCGATCGCGCCGTGGAGCGCCGCCACCGCCGCCGCCGCCTCTTCGCGCGTATAGGGCGCCGCGCGCGCCGGCAGATCGCGCGCCATCGTGAACGCGAATTCGGGTTCGATGCCGAGCCGGTGGAAGGCCTTGGCGGCGACCTTGGCCGGACTTTTCAGCAGCACCGGTGCGAAGACGCGGCCCGGGAACGGCCCCGGCGAGCCCAAGAGTTTCTGCGTCTCGGCCGAGGTGCAGCCGATCTTGTAGCCCGCGACCGGCACGCTCCACGCCTTGACGAACGCCTCCTGGATCGCGTGCCCGTCTTCGAAGGTCTGCGGCCGGCAGGTGGGCGGAAATGCGTCGAGCCGGCGGTGGTCGCCGCGCGCGGCGATCAAGAGCTCGACCGCCTCCTCGATTTCGTCCTTGGTCATCATCAGGGCGTCCTCCCTCGGCTGCTTTTCGCATAACAGCGTCGGCGCGCGCTGCGCAAGCTTTGGCGCGCCGCCCCCAGGTGGTAGCGTGGCGCGCCTCGCCGCTGGAGATCCCGTTGCTGCG
>DATBLL010000110.1:0-21189 GCA_036555425.1 Alphaproteobacteria bacterium
GGCGCGCGCGGCGTCGATTGCTGCCAATCGATGCAGATGGCGATCGCCTTGTTCGGGCCGTACTGGAGGTACTGGTTGGTCGTGCCGGTTTGCGTCTCGGTGCTCTGCCGCAATTGGCCGCTGACCGCCCAATCGAGCAGATAGCGGTACATCGATTGCGTGTAGCGCGGCAGCTCGGTGCGGCTATAGCCCTGCGCTCCCGCGGCGGAGGCGCACGTCAACAGGAGCGCAAACGCCGGCAGCCCTTTCAGCGTGACTCGCATGCATCCTCCGTTTCGCGGCAGCTTAGGAAAGCGCGCCGCCGCTCGGAAGGGGCCGCCGGATGATCGGCGCGCGCCAAGCGGTGGCCCGCTCTTGACTATGTTCACATAATGTTCCAGGTGTGTCCGTGCTGCCTTTCGCGGCGGCACGGACCGGCGTGGCTTAATTTTCCGCCGGCGCTCTTTGGATTCGTAAATACGGATGTGCCCCGACGGCAAACGCGCCCGCGCGCGTTGACCCGCGCTGCCATTGGGCCCGTCTTTGGCGTCTTGCCGGCGCGCAAAAGTCAACAAAAGCCAACCTCGAAGCCAAGGAAAGCCAAGGTCGGGGCGCGCAAAAGCCAACCCGGCGGCGTTCGAAAGCCAAGGAAAGCCAATCAAAGCCAAGGAAAGCCAAGCTGTACGCCGATCTTGGCTTTTCCGGCGGCCGGATTCCTGCGGGCCGCCCGGCGGGAGAGATCGCGGCGGCCCCGTCCCTAGGCGTGTCCACCTTTGTCCACGTTTGTCTACCGATTTGGGGGAGGGGGCCGCAGCAGGCCGAGCGGTGCCGCTTTCCCGCCGCGCCGCGTCCTCGTGTACGATGCGGCCATGACCGACCTCGGCGACCCCGCCGCGCCGCCGCCCTATACGCCCGTGCCGGGCCGTTCCTGCGAGGCTGCACGCTCTGCTGCAAGATCTTCGCCATTCCCGAACTGCCGAAGCCGCGCCACGAATGGTGCCGGCATTGCGACATCGGCAAGGGCTGCAAGATCTACGCGACGCGGCCGGCGACCTGCCGCGACTTCTATTGCGGCTATCTCCTGATGGCGAAGCTGCCCGAGCACTGGAAGCCCTCGCGCTCGCGCATCGTGCTCACCTGGGAGAGCCACGCGAATCGCCTGGTCGTCAACGTCGACAGCGGCCGCCCGGATGCCTGGCGCAAGGAACCCTACTATTCCCAGATCAAGACGTGGGCCGTGGCGGCGCGGCGCAACCGCGGCGAGCTGCTGCTGTGGCAGGGCAAGGACGCCGTCGTCGTCTTGCCCGACCGCGATCTGTTCGTGGGGCCGCTCAGCGCCGGCCAGAGCATCGTGGTCGTGGAAAAGAAGGTCCCGGGCGGGTTCGAGCTCGAAGCCAGGGTGGTCGAGGCCGCCGCGGCCCCGGCTCCGCGCGACACGCCGGGCGGGCCGCAATCGGCGCGGACGGGAAGCGGATGATGCCGCCGCCCGCGTCCGCACCGGGCCGTTCCTGCGCCGGCTGCACCATGTGCTGCAGGATCTTCGGCATCCCCGAGCTCGAGAAGCCGCGCCACCAATGGTGCAGCCATTGCGACATCGGCGTCGGCTGCAAGATCTACGACCAACGGCCCGCCTCGTGCCGGGAATTCGTCTGCGGCTATCTCGTGGACGGCGGCGTGCCCGAGCATTGGAAGCCCTCGAAATCGCGCATGGTGCTGACCTCGGAGGACAATGGCCGGCGCCTCGTCATCCATGTCGACACCAGCCGGCCCGATGCGTGGCGCAAGGCGCCCTTCCACGCGGAGATCAAGCGGATGGCCGTCGCGGCCGCGCGCAGCCGCGGCCAGGTCATCGTGTGGCAAGGCAAGAACGCGATCGCCGTCCTGCCCGACCGCGAGAAATTCCTCGGCCCCGTAGCGCCCGGGCAAATCATCGTCACGACCGAGAGCGACGTGCCCGGTGGCGGCGATCTCGATGTCGAGGTGGTGGATGCGCGCGCGGCAACGCCGAAAGCGCGCGGATAGGGGCACCCGCGCTGCGAGCGGCGAGTCAGGACGCGGCCGGAACCGTTACCACGTGCAATTTGCGCCCTTTGACGACGAGCGCGAGCCGCCCCTGCTTCAGCGCGAGCGCGTCCTCGCCGAAGATCTCGCGCCGCCAGCCCTTGAGCGCCGGCACGTCGGGGTCGTCCTCGCTGGCGAGCCGGTCGAGGTCTTCGCCGCCGGCGATGAGGCGGGCGGCGACGTTGTGCTCCTCGGCCCGCATCTTCAGCAGCACGCGCAGCAGCTCGGCGACGGCGCCGTTGCTGCGCGGGAGTTCGGCGCGGTCGGCCAGCCGCGGCGCATCGGCGTCGGGAACCGCGAGGCCCTTCGCAACCGCGGCCAGAATCTCGGCGCCGATCTTGCCGCGCGCGAGCCCGTCGGAAAGCCCGCGCGTGCGCGCGAGCTCGTCGGCGGTCTTGGGCACGTGGGCCGCGATCTCGATGATGGCCTCGTCGCGCAGCATGCGCTGGCGCGGGATGTCGCGCTGCTGCGCCGCCAGCTCGCGCCAGGCGGCGAGCTCGCGCAGCACGGCGAGGAAGCGCGGCTTGGGCGAGCGCACGCGCATGCGCCGCCAGGCCTCGCGCGGATCGGCGCGGTAAGTGGCGGGATCGGTCAGCGTCTGCATCTCGCTCTCGACCCAGGTTTGGCGGCCGCTGCGGTCGAGGCGCTCCTTGAGCTTGCGGTAGACCGTGCGCAGGTGGGTCACGTCCGAGAGCGCGTAGGCGATCTGCTTTTCGGTCAGCGGGCGCAGCGCCCAATCGGTGAAGCGCGCGGATTTGTCGTTGCTGGCGGGCGCCAGCGCCTGCACCAGCGTCTCGTAGCCGGCCTGTTCGCCGAAGCCCGCGACCATCGCCGCCACCTGCGTGTCGAACATCGGCGCCGGCACCGCGTCCATCTTCAGCATGAAGATCTCGATGTCCTGCCGCGCGGCGTGGAACACCTTCATGATCCTCGAATTGCGCATGAGGTCGTAGACCGGCGCGAGATCGAGCCCGGGCGCCAGCGCGTCCACGGCCCGCGCCTCGTTCTCGCCGGCGAGCTGGATGAGGCAGACCTGCGGGTAGTAGGTCTTCTCGCGGATGAATTCGGTATCGACGGCGACGAATTCCTCGTCGGCCAGGCGCGCGCAGAATTCGGCGAGGCGCGCATTGTCGCTGATCAAAGGCATGGGCGCGGCTATACACGCATACGGCCGGACATGGAAAGCCGGAAGATCGTCCCGGCCGGCCCCGGATCACGTCTGCGTTGGCGGCTGCGCCGCCGCTTGGAGGGGCCGACCAACTGCATTAAGTGAACGGGCATGCGCTTCATTCTTACGACCGTTGTCGTCGCGCTTCTCGCCGCTATGCCCGGCGCGGCCCGCGCCGCGGACCCCGCCGCGAAGCTCGCCGGTCCCTGGCCCAATGGACCCGTCATCGAGCGGATCGAAGGGCAGGAGGTGACGTTCGCCAGCGCCTCGCCGTTCAGCCCGGCCGAGTTCGCCGATCTCGCATCGGCGCCCAAGGCCACGGCGCGCGCCACGCTGTTCATGCCGCCCGGCCGCCACAAGCCGGGCTCGCTGCCGGCCGTCATCATGCTGCACGGCTCGGGCGGCGTGCTGTGGGCGCGCGAGATGACCTACGGCCGGCAATTGGCGGCGATGGGCGTGGCGGCGCTGGTGATCGACGCGTTCGCCGCGCGGCGCGAGCTCGGCGCGGGTTTCATCGACCGGCTGCTCAACATCACCGAAAGCATGATGATCGCCGACGCCTATGCCGGGCTCAGCTATCTGGCCGCGCAGCACCCGGGCATCGATACCGGGCGCGTGGCGCTGGTCGGCTTCTCCTACGGCGCCATGGCCAGCATGTATGCGATGAACGCGCGCGTCGCGGCGCAGCTCGGCAAGGGCCTCAAATTCGCCGGCCACGTCGCGTTCTACGGGCCGTGCATCGCGCGCTTCTCCGACCCGCGCACGACCGGCGCGCCGCTGCTCTATCTCTACGGCACCGCCGACATCCTCATCGACCGCGCGCGCTGCGAGACCTTCGCGGCCGATCTCAAGAAGGGCGGCAGCAGCGTCGAGATCGTCGCCTACAAGGACGCGCCGCACCAATGGGACGGCGGCTGGGGACGGCGCACGATCGGGCGCACGATGCACGCCTGCCGCCTCTGGGTCGAGCGCGACGGCACCGTGCGCGATCTCAACACGCTGCTGCCGATGTCGACGCCGTTCCTGCGCAAGGTGATCCTGGGGCTCTGCGCCAGCGGCCCGCCCTATCCGATCGGCGCCGACGAAGAGACGCGCGCCAAGTCGAACCGCGACATGGGCCACTTCCTCGCGCGCGTCTTCGGCCGCGCTCATTAGGCAAGCCGTCCCCGCGCTAGGAAATATCGCTTCCGTTCGCTTCGATTCGCGCGCGCGGGAAAAAAGTCAGGGCTACGATCGGTCCGGCGCGACTGTTCCTCTTGGTCGCGACAATTACGGACTTGCGCTCGGCGCGGAAGGGCATAGATTGAAATCGCGCCGTCACCGCATCGCGCAACACTCGCTGCGATGACGGCGGAACGAGGAACCCAACCAGGGAGTGCCCCGCGGTATGACTCCACCGGGCATATTACCTGGGCCTCGTCACGAGACGGGGCCCGCGGCTCGTTGACCCGCAGCTGCTTCAAGCCAGGCTTGGTCGCGACGACGCGAGCCGTTTAACGACAATCCAACCAACACTGCGTGTCGCCGGGAAGCCGGCCACTTCTTGGCACGCGATTTATCATCCGGCGACTGCCGGACATTCGACAACATGTCGAGGACCCCGCCGATCAGCCTTGAATGGCGCGGCGGGGTCCATGATTCTTGGCTTCCTCCTCGCCCGGGGGAGAAGGGGCTCGGCTTGACAAATCTCCGACGCGCGTGCCTTTTCGCGCGCTCCCAGCCATTTCCCGACCCATCCCGAGCCGTCCGATGCATCCCTATCGCACCCACACTTGCGGCCAATTGCGCGCGTCTCACGCCGGGGCGCCGGCACGGCTTTCGGGCTGGGTGCACCGGAAGCGCGATCACGGGAACCTGCTCTTCGTCGATCTGCGCGATCACTACGGCGTCACGCAATGCGTGGCCGATACCGGCAGCGCGGTTTTCGCCGTGCTCGACGAGGCGAAGCTCGAGACCGTGCTGACCTTGACCGGCAAGGTGGTGAAGCGCAGCGCCGAGACGGTGAACGCAATCCTCCCGACCGGCGAGGTCGAGCTCCGCGTCGAGGAGGCCAAGGTCGAGAGTGCTTCCGAGGGCCTGCCGCTCCAGGTCAACAGCGACATGGACTACGGCGAGGAGGTGCGCCTCAGGTACCGCTTCCTCGATCTCCGGCGCGAGAAGGTCCACCGCAACATCGTGCTGCGCTCGCAGGTGATCGCCAGCATCCGCCGGCGCATGATCGAGCAGGGCTTCACCGAATTCCAGACGCCGATCCTGACCGCCTCGAGCCCCGAGGGTGCGCGCGACTATCTCGTGCCGAGCCGCGTGCATCCCGGCGCCTTCTACGCGCTGCCGCAGGCGCCGCAGATGTTCAAGCAGCTGCTGATGGTGTCGGGCTTCGACCGCTACTTCCAGATCGCGCCCTGCTTCCGCGACGAAGACGGCCGCGCCGACCGCTCGCCGGGCGAGTTCTATCAGCTCGACTTCGAGATGAGCTACGCGACGCAAGAAGACGTCTTCGCTGCGATCGAGCCGGTGCTGGCCGGCGTCTTCGAGGAATTCGCGGCCTTCGCCAAGGACAAGCCGTGGAGCGTGACGAAGCCGCCGTTCCCGCGCATCCCGTTCGACGAGGCGATGCTGAAGTACGGCGTCGACAAGCCGGATCTCCGCAACCCGCTGGTCATCGTCGACGTGACCGACGTCTGGCGCGGCACCGGCTTCAAGATCTTCGTCGGCGCCATCGATAAGGGCGCCGTCGTGCGCGCGATCCCGGCGCCGGGCGCCGCCGCCCAGCCGCGCTCCTGGTACGACAAGCTCAACGAGTGGGCGCGCGAGCAGGGGCAGGGCGGACTCGGCTACATCGTCTTCGAAGGCGGCGCCGGCAAGGGGCCGATCGCGAAGTTCCTCGACGAAGGGCGCGCAAGCGCCCTCCGCGCAGCGGCGGGCCTGAAAGACGGCGACGCCGTCTTCTTCGTCTGCAATCCCAGGGACCAGGCGGCGAAATTCGCCGGCGAGGCGCGCATCCGCATCGGCCGCGAGCTCGACCTCTACGAAAGCGGCGTGTTCAAGTTCTGCTGGATCGTCGATTTCCCGATGTACGAGCTCAACCCCGACACCGGGAAGATCGATTTCAGCCACAACCCATTCTCGATGCCGCAGGGCGGGCTCGAGGCGCTCGGCTCCAAGGATCCGCTGACGATCAAGGCCTTCCAGTACGACATCGTCTGCAACGGCGTGGAGCTGTCGTCGGGCGCGATCCGCAACCACCGGCCCGACATCATGTACAAGGCCTTCGCGATCGCCGGCTACACCAAGGAGCAACTCGAAGCGCAGTTCTCCGGCCTCTTGAACGCGTTCAAGTTCGGGGCGCCCCCGCATGGCGGCTCGGCGCCGGGCATCGACCGCATCGTGATGCTGCTGGCCGACGAGCCCAACATCCGCGAGGTCATCGCGTTCCCGATGAACCAGCAGGCGCAGGATCTGCTGATGGGCGCGCCGGCGCCGGTCGACGAGCGGCGGTTGCGCGAGCTGCACATCCGCTTGGCGCTGCCGGCGAAGAAGGCGTGACACGATGGCCGAGGCGGATGTTCCGGCCGGCTTCGCGCCGCTCGACCGGCGCTCGCCCTACATCGCGGCGATGGGGCCGTTTTATTGGAAGGTGGACGGCAAGCAGCGCATCGTCGCGATCCGCGCGGAGGAGAAGCACATCAACTCGCGCGGCTTCGTCCATGGCGGCGTGCTGTGCGGCCTCGCCGATCTCGCGATCGGCTACAACCTCGCCTATCTGCAGGAGCCGCCGCTGCCGCTGGTGACGGCCAATCTCACCGTCGATTTCGCCGGCGCCGCGAAGCGCGGCGACTGGCTCGAATGCCGCGTCGATATCCAGCGTGTCGGCGGCCGGCTCGCCTACGCCAACGCCTATATCTGGCGCGGCGCGGAACGGACCGCGGAGCGGATCGTGCGCGCGAGCGCCATCTTCTCGCGCGCGGACGTTCCAGAGGTCAGATGACAGAGGTCAGATGCCAGAGGTTCAAACGCTCGCGGTGCGCCGCCGTCCACCAGCATCTGACTTCTGGCCTCTGATTTCTGAACTTGCCTTGTTTCCGCCGCGGTGGATCGGCAAATTCGAGCGGCTCCGACGACGGTAGTCCCGATGCGCACGCCTTTGCTCGTTCTTGCCATTGCGATGCTGGCCGCGCCGGCGGCGGCCGAGGTCGCGGTGACGCCCGACCTCGTCGCCAAAGTGCAGCCGCATCGCGCGATCTACAGTTTGAAGGCGAAGACGGTGAGCCCGACCGGCGGCGTCGCCGATGCCGACGGCGCCATCTCCTACGAGCTCGGCGAGGAGTGCGGGCGCTGGCTGACCAAGCACACGTTCCTGCTCAACATCGTGCGCCATGACGCCAAGGAGCGCTCGATCCGCACCGACTACACGAGCTGGGAGGCCAAGGACGGCCTCACCTTCGGCTTCGAGACGCGCACCAAGACCGATGGGCGGGAGACCGAGTTGCGCACCGGCCGCGCCGAGCTCGAGCGCATCGGCGGGCCCGGCAAGGCCGTGATCGAGGGCCGCGGTCCGCGCAAGGAAATCGCACTTCCCCCCGGCACCAGCTTCCCCAACTGGCATATCCTCGAACTGATCACGGCGGGGCGCGCGGGCGAGAAGATCATCTGGCGCAACATGTTCGACGGGTCGAGCGAGGGCAAGATCAACGGCGTGCACGCGGTCGTCGTCGACGCCGTTCCCGCGGCCGCGATCCAGCCGGCGGCGCTGTTCGCCCATCCCGGCTTCCGGCTGAAGCTCACCTTCTTCGACCCGCCCCAGGAAGACAAGGAACGGGCGAACTACAAGGTCGACATGACGGTGAACGAAGCCGGCGTCACCACGGCGATGGTCCTCGAATATTCCGACTTCAGTCTCGAGGCGAAAATCGAGAAGATCGAGACGCTGCCGCGGCCGGCCTGTCGCTAGGACCGGTCTCTCTCGCGAGCGGCGGGGTACGAAGCTGTCACGGCCGCGTAACCGAAGGGATGCCTGCATGAAAAGAATGATTGGGTCCCTCGCCGTCGTGCTCGCGACGGCCGCGCCCGCCGCCGCCGAGGATGATCTCGGCAAGCTCTGGGACAAGATCGAGTCCGCACGCGCCGTCTATGTTCTGCGCCAGCACAACGCGGACCAGAACGACGCCGGCGCGCAGATGAGCGGGCGGATGGTGGTCGAAGCGCGGCTCACCTGCGACGAATTCATCAGCTCGCTCACGATGGAGATCCGCGCCAGCAGCGGCGGCCAGACCATGAGCGTCCGGCTCGAGCAGAAGAGCACCGAGACGCGCGACGGCCGGATCTACCGCTTCAGCTCGTCGTCGTTCGAGAACGGGCGCGAGACCGAGCGCCGCGAAGGACAGGCGGTGCTGCAATCGCGCGAGGGCCCTGGCGAAGCGAAGATCAAGGGCGCGTCGAGCGAAGACGTGAAGCTCGAGCCGGGCACGATCCTGCCCGGCACGCACATCCTGCGCATGATGGCCGCGGCGGCTTCGGGCAAGAAGGAGCTCGAGCACCGCGTCTTCTACGGCCTCGACCAGATGAAGATTAGCAACGCGCGCGTGACCGTGCTCGGCAGCGGCCGCTCTGGCAAGGAGAAGGGCCTCGGCGAGTTCGCCGACAAGCCGGGCTGGACCATCAAGGAAGAGCACCGCGAGATCGGCGGCGGGCCGGGGGCGCCGACGCAATCGAGCGAGATGTTCGTGACCGAGAGCGGCGTCACCACCACGCTTACGCTGTCGGTCCAGAACCTCGAGCTGGCCGGCACCGCGCTGTCGATCGAAAAGCTGCCGAAGCCCGCCTGCAAGTAGAGCATTGGCGGCACCCGCGACGGTATTCCGCCTGGATGCCGCCCTGCGATTAGGCTATGCGATTTGCGGGGCTCCGGCGCTGCGGGCGGTGGCGGATTGCCGCGCGCCGTTATTTACGTTAGCGCAAAAAGCCTCTGGAGGAGGGAAATCAGCATGAGACACGTTTCGCGCCTGTTCGCCCTGGCGGCGTCCGCCATGGCGGTGGGGCTGGCTCTGGCCGCGCCGGCGGCGGCCGAGGTGAAGATCGGCGTCATCGCGTCCACCACCGGACCGGGGGCCTCGCTCGGCATCCCCTACCGCAACGTCTACACCAACCTGCCGCCGCAGATCGCGGGCCAGCCGGCGAAGTTCGTCATCCTCGACGACGCCAGCGATCCCTCGACCTCGGTCAAGAACGCGCGGAAGCTCATCGACGAGGAGAAGGTCGACATCATCCTCGGGCCCACCTTCACGCCCGGCTGCCTCGCCGTCTCCGATGTCGCGGTCGAAGCCAAGGTCGCGATGATGTGCCTGGCGCCCATCGTGGTCCCGCCGCAGAAGATGCCGTGGGTCTTCTCGATCCCGCAGTCGGTGCCGGTCATGATCGCCGGCATCGTCGAGCACATGAAGGCCAACAACGGCAAGACCATCGGCTATATCGGCTTCGCCGACGGCTGGGGCGATCTCGTGCTGAAGGCGCTCGAGGCCACCGCCGGGCCGGCCGGGATCAAGATCGTGGCCAGCGAGCGCTACAACCGGCCCGACACGTCGGTGAGCGCGCAAGTGCTGAAACTCATCGCCGCCAAGCCCGATGCGGTGCTGGTCGGCGGCTCCGGCACGCCGGCGACGACGCCGCACATCGCCCTCCGCGAGCGCGGCTACGCCGGCATGATCTATCACACGCACGGCGTCATCGGCGCCGATTTCATCCGCGTCGGCGGCAAGTCGGTCGAGGGAACCGTGGCGCCGACCGGGCCGCTGATGGTCGCCGAGCAGCTGCCCGACGACAATCCGATCAAGAAGGTGGCGCTCGATTTCTTCGCCAAGCTCTCGCCCGCCTATCCGCAGGTGCGCAACGCCTTCTCGGGCTATTCCTACGACGCGTTCCTGCTGGTGCAGGCGGCGGTGGGCCCGGCCACGGCGAAGACGAAGCCGGGCTCGCGCCAATTCCGCCAGGCGCTGCGCGACGCGCTCGAGGCGAGCAAGGAGGTCGTCGGCACCCACGCGATCTACAACATGAGCGCCGCCGACCATAACGGCGTCGACAAGCGCGCGCGGGTGCTCGTGCGGGTCGATGGCGGGCAGTGGAAGCTCTTGAAATAGCTCCGGCGCCCAGCGACGGTTGAGCGTCCGGCCCGGCTGCGGCTTCCGCGGCCGGGCCGGCGCGTTTAAAGCTCCGCGCCGCCGATGAATTTCGATATCGCCCTGCTGCTGATCCAGGACGGGCTGACCAACGGCGCGATCTACGCGCTGCTGGCGCTCGCGATCCTGCTCGTCTTCGCGGTCACGCGCGTGCTCTACGTGCCGCAAGGCGAGTTCGTCGCGTTCGGTGCGCTGACCTTGGCCACCTTGCAGCAGGCCAAGGTGCCCGGCACGGCCTATCTCGTGGCGGGCATCGGCGCGGTCACGATGCTGCTCGAGATCGCCGCCGCGCTGCGCGCGCGGCGGCGCCAGGGCCTCGGCGTGTCGGGGCTTCTCTATGTCGTCATTCCGACCGCGCTGCTCGGCCTCGCGGTCTGGCTCGCGCCGCGCCAGCCGCCGCTGCTCGTGCAGGTGCTGCTCACCCTGGCGCTCGTCGTGCCGCTGGGGCCGATGACCTACCGGCTCGCGGTCCAGCCCATCGCCAATGCGTCGGTGCTGGTGCTGTTGTTCGTCGCCGTCGCGATCCACTACGTGCTGATGGGCTTGGGCCTCGTCTTCTTCGGCGCCGAGGGCTGGCGCACGCCGAGCTTCACCTCGCTGCGCGTCGAGCTCGGCCCGATGACCGCGTCGGGTCAGAGCATTCTCGTGCTGGCGGCGTCGGCGATCCTCATCGTGCTGCTGTGGCAGTTCTTCGGCCGCACGCTCTGGGGCAAGGCGCTGCGCGCCACGGCGATGAATCGCACCGGCGCGCGGCTCGTCGGCATTCCGACCGAGGCGTCGGGGCGCCTTGCCTTCACGCTCGCCGCGCTTTTCGGCGGGTTTTCGGGCGTGCTGATCGCGCCTTTCACGACGATCTACTACGATTCCGGCTTCCTCATCTCGCTGAAGGGCTTCGTCGGCACGGTCATCGGCGGGATGGTCAGCTATCCGCTGGCGGCGCTCGGCGCCGTGCTCGTCGGCCTGCTCGAGGCCTTCGCCTCGTTCTACGCCAGCGCCTTCAAGGAGGTCATCGTCTTCTCGCTGCTGATCCCGGTGCTGCTCTGGCGCTCGCTCGCGAGCCGCCACGTCGAAGAGGAGCACGACGAATGACGCCGGCGCGCATCGCGGCCGCTTCCTTCGTCGTGCTGCTCGCCGCCGGGCCGCTCTACCTGCCCGAGTTCTACATCACCTCGGTCAATTACGTCGGGCTCTACAGCCTGGTGGCGCTCGGCCTCGTGCTCCTCACCGGCATCGCCGGGCTCACCTCGTTCGGGCAGGCGGCCTTCGTCGGCGTCGGCGCCTATGCGACGGCGGTCGCCTCGGTGCAATTCGGGCTTTCGCCATGGCTCGGCCTTCCGATCGGCCTCGCGCTGACGGCGCTCGTGGCGCTCGTTCTCGGCTGGCTCACGCTGCGCCTCTCCGGGCACTATCTGGCGCTCGGCACGATCGCGTGGGGAATAAGCCTCAGTTATGTCTTCGGGAACGTCCAAGGCCTCGGCGGCTTCAACGGCATCTCCAACATTCCGCCGCTGCCGCTGTTTGGCGCCAAGATCCAGACCGCGCGCGAATTCTATTACCTGATCTGGGCCTGCGTTGGCCTCGCGCTCGTGGCGCTGGTCAATCTCCTCAACTCGCGGCCGGGCCGCGCGATCCGGGCGCTGCGCAATGCCGCGATGGCGGAAAGCTTCGGCGTCGACACCGCGCGGCTCAAGGTCGTGGTCTTTGTCTACGCCGCCTTGCTCGCGGGCCTCGCCGGCTGGCTGCACGCGCACTATCTGCGCTTCGTCAATCCCGGCCCGTTCGGCGTCGGCTACAGCATCGAATATCTGTTCATGGTCGTGGTCGGCGGCGCCGCGCATGTCTGGGGCGCCATCGTCGGCGCCGGCCTGATCACGGCGCTCAAGAACTGGCTGCAGGACCTGCTGCCGAAATTGTTCGGCACATCGGGGCAATTCGAGGTCATCGTCTTCGGCATCCTCATCATCCTGCTGCTGCAGCATGCCGGCGGCGGGATCATGTCGCGCCTGGCCCGCCTGTTTCCGCCGCAGCGCGCGGCCGCTGTCGCGCCCGAACGCGCCGACGACCTTCCGCGCCGCGCGGCGCCTTCGCGCGGCGAGACGATCCTCGATGTCGATCGCGCCTACAAGGCATTTGGCGGCCTCGTCGCGGTCAACGCCGTCAGCTTCGAGGTGCGCGCGGGCGAGATCCTCGGCCTGATCGGCCCCAACGGCGCCGGCAAGAGCACGATGTTCAACCTCATCACCGGCGTACTGCCGCTGGGCGCGGGCGAAGTGCGCTTCCGCGGCGAGCGCATCGACCGCCTCTCCTCGCGCCACATCGTCCGCCGCGGCATCGCGCGCACGTTCCAGCACGTGCAGCTGCGGCCGACCATGACGGTGCTCGAGAATGCCGCCATCGGCGCCACATTGCGCGGGCGCGGCGGCGTCGTGCCCGCGACGCTCCGCCTCGAGCGGCCCGAGGAGCGCGCGATCCTGTTCGAAGCCGCGCGTCAGCTGCGCCGCGCCGGGCTCGGCGGACATCTCTACGACCAGGCCGGAAGCCTGGCGCTCGGCCAGCAGCGCCTGGTCGAGATCGCGCGGGCGCTCGCCGCCGATCCGGTGCTGCTGCTGCTCGACGAGCCGGCCGCGGGCCTGCGCTATCAGGAAAAGCAGGCGCTTGCCGGGCTGTTGCGCGGCCTGCGCCAGGAGGGCATGTCGATCCTCCTCGTCGAGCACGACATGGATTTCGTGATGGGCCTCGTCGACCGACTTGTGGTCATGGATTTCGGCGAACGCATCGCCGCCGGCGCGCCCGAAGCGGTGCAGGCCGATCCCCGCGTGATCGAAGCCTATCTCGGCGCGCCCGGTTGAGGCGAAGCATGGCCGCGCTCCTCGAAGTGCAGGGACTCTCGGTCGCCTACGGCAAGGTCGAAGCCCTGCGCGGCGCCAAGCTCGCGGTGGGGGCGGGGCGCATCGTGACCGTCATCGGCCCCAACGGCGCCGGCAAGACGACGCTGCTCAACGCCATCATGGGCCTGCTGCCCAGCCGCGGCGCGATCGCGTTCGCGGGCAGCGAAATCCGCGATGTCCCCACCGAGGCGCGGGTCGCGCGCGGCCTCGTCCTCGTCCCCGAGCGGCGGGAGCTCTTCGCCGAAATGTCGGTGGCCGACAATCTGGCGCTCGGCGCCTTCGCGCGCTACCGGCAGGGTGCGCGCAATCTCGCCGCCGACCGCGAGGCGATCTACGCGCGCTTCCCGCGCCTGCGCGAGCGGGCCGGCCAGCTCGCCGGCACGCTCTCGGGCGGCGAGCGGCAGATGCTGGCCCTCGGCCGCGCGCTGATGGCGAAGCCGAAGCTCCTGCTGCTCGACGAACCGAGCCTCGGTTTGGCTCCGCTGATCGTGCGGAAGATCTTCCGCATCATCCAGACGCTGCGCGAGTCGGGCGTCTCGATCCTCCTCGTCGAGCAGAACGCGCGCGCGGCGCTGCAGATCGCCGACCACGGCTATGTGCTCGAAACCGGCGCCATCGCGCTCGAAGGCGCGGCCGCCGATCTCATGCACAATCCGCGCGTCGTCGAAACCTATCTCGGCCTGGCGAAGCGGCGGGCCTGAGCGGCGCGGTCAGCTCTTGATGCCACGCCCCGTGCCGATGGCGCCGCGCCCCAATTTTTCGCGCACCGCGTCCATCGCGCGCTCGACGCGCGCGCGCTTGTTACCGCCGGGCTCGAACAGATCGGGCTGATCGCCGGCGGCGGGCGCGAGATGGGTGAGGCCGATGCCGATGAGGCGGAAGCGCGTGCCGATCGCTTCCTTTCGCAGCAGCGGCTCGGCCGCGCGGAACAGCACTTCGGCGAGCTGCGTCGGGTGGTCGAGCTGCGCCGCCCGCGTCATCAGCTTGAAGCCGGCCGTCTTGAGCTTCAGCGTGATGCCGCCGCCATCGAGCCCGACGGCCTTCACGCGCGCCGACACCTTCTCGCACAGCGGCCAGAGCTCGCGCCGGAGATCGGCGAAGCCGGACAGATCCGTGTCGAACGTCGTCTCCGCGGAAATGCTCTTGGCCTCGTGCTCGGGCTCGACGGTGCGCTCGTCCTCGCCGCGCGCGAAGTGATAGAGCCGCGAGCCCATGACGCCGTAACGCCCGACGAGCGTGCGCTCGTCGAGCGCCTGCAGCTGCGCGATATGCGTGATCCCGTCGGCCTTCAAGCGCTCGGCGAATTTTCCGCCCACGCCCCAGATGAGCCGCACCGGCTGGCCGGCCAGGAACGTCCTGGCCTCGGCGCGCCCGATCACGGCGAAGCCGCGCGGCTTGTCGATCTCCGAGGCCACCTTGGCGAGGAACTTGCAGTAGCTCAATCCGATCGAGGCGGTGACGCCGATCTCGGTTTCGATGCGGCGGACGAGGCGGGCGAGGGCGGCGGCGGGCGGCGCCTTGTGCAGGCGCTCCGTGCCGCGGAGATCGAGGAACGCCTCGTCGATCGAGATCGGCTCGACCGAGGGCGTCACCGACAGCATGAGTTGGCGCACCTGTTCGCCCACCTCGGCGTATTTCCGCATGTTGGGGCGCACGACGACGGCGTCGGGGCAGAGCTTCAGCGCCTTGAACATCGGCATCGCCGAGCGCACGCCGTAGCGCCGCGCCACGTAGCAGGCGGCGGAGACGACGCCGCGCTTGCCGCCGCCGACGATCACCGGCTTGTCGCGCAGCTCCGGCGCATCGCGCTTTTCGACCGTGGCGTAGAACGCGTCGCAGTCGATGTGCGCGATGCCAAGCTCCACGAGCTCGGGGTGCGCGATGCGCCGCGGGCTGCCGCAGGCGGGGCAGCGCCGCGCCTCGGCGGCCGAAAGCGCGAAGCAATCGCGGCAGAGCGCGCTCACGCCGGACCCCCGCCCGCGCAAACGCCCTGAGAAAGACGCGCCCGTGTTAACCGTACATGGCGCGGCCTGCGGCCGCCATCGGCCGGAAAATCGAGGTTTGCAAAGCAGTTGCGCCGGCGCGGCGGAATCCGCATCGGTTGCCTGGCTAACGAATTGTTAAGTAACCCGCGCATAGTGTTGGCCAACTTCCAAGGCGGAATAGGGGCAACGCCGCCCGCCTGGCTCGACGGTTGCTCGCGCCCGGAACGCTAACACGCGAACGTCCGGAGTGCAGCCATCGGGACGCCGCCGGCAAAACAGAGGTTCCGAGATGCCGAAGAAAGTTCTGATCGTCGAGGACAACGAGCTCAACATGAAGCTCTTCCGCGACTTGCTCGAGGCTCACGGCTACCAGACCATCGAGTCGCGCGACGGCGTCGAGGCGCTCAAAGTGGCGCGCGACGAGCGGCCGGACCTGATCCTGATGGACATCCAGCTGCCCGAAGTGTCGGGCCTCGAAGTGGCCAAGTGGATCAAGGAAGACGAGAGCCTGAAGAGCATCCCGATCATCGCGGTGACCGCGTTCGCCATGAAGGGCGACGAGGAGAAGATCCGCGAGGGCGGGTGCGAGGGCTATCTCGCCAAGCCGATCTCGCTGACGAGCTTCCTCGAGACGGTCGAACGCCACCTCCAATAGCTGCACGGGCTTCCGGGGAGCCTCGGGCCGCCCCATGACGGCAAGAATTCTCTTGGTACGCGACGGGGATATGCCCGCCGCGACGGTGGAACGCGTCCTGGCGCGGGACTACGCCGCGGTCGAGGTCGCGAAAGGTTTTGCCGCCGCGCGCGCCGCGCTGGCGGACGCGCTGTTCGACCTCGCGGTCGTGGGCGATTCGGGCGACGGCGCCGCCGCCGCCGATTTCGTGCGCGGACTGCGGCTCGAGCCCGCCACGGAAGCCCTGCCGGTCGTCCTCGCCGCCCACGTGCTCGCGCCCGAGAAGGCCGCCGCCGGCTATGCGGCCGGCGCCGATGCCGTGATCGGCCCGCATCCGGACACCGTGTTGCTGGGGGCGCGCCTGCGCTTCCTGCTCCGCCACCAGGCCCTTCTCGACGAGCTCAGGCTGCGCGAGGAGGCGAGCCGCTCGCTCGGCATCAAGGTCGGTGCCGAGATCGAGGCGGCGCCGCTGCCGCGCCGGCTCGTCGTGCTGACCGACGACGGCAGGCTCGCGCCCGAGCTGGAAATCGCGCTGCGCGGGGCCGGTTTCGATGTCAGCGCCGCCGTGGCCCGGCCGCTCGGCGAAGTGCTGCCGCCAGACGCGGCGCCGGAGATGGTGCTCGTCGACGTGAACCGGGCGGATCCGCTCGCCATCGCCGCGCGCTTCCGCCGCATCG
Organism: Alphaproteobacteria bacterium; assembly: GCA_036555425.1. Lineage (GTDB taxonomy): Bacteria > Pseudomonadota > Alphaproteobacteria > Bin65 > Bin65 > SBBV01. Next base: position 16,604 of record DATBLL010000110.1, read on the forward strand.
ACCGCCGCCGCACCGTCGCCGTCGCGCACGAGGCGCGCGATCCATTCCGCGCCGTGCGCGCGCTCGAGCTTGGCCTCGCCGAGCCGCTGCCGCGCCCGCTCGATCCCGGCGCCACCGCCGCGGCGCTCACGCGCATGGCCGAGCGCCAGGCGCTGATGGAGCGCCTGCGCCGCCGCTACGCCGGCAGCCTCGATCTCGCGATCACCGACAGCCTCACCGGCGTCTTCAACCGGCGCTATCTCGATGCTTATTTCGAGCTCCAGGCGCGCGCGCGTGGCGCCAGCGCGGGGTCAAACGGTGCCGCGCCCGCCGAATGCCCGTTCGCGCTGCTGCTCATCGATGTCGACCGCTTCAAGGAAATCAACGACCGCCTCGGCCATGCCGTCGGCGACGTGGCGTTGCGCCTGATCGCCGAACGCCTGATCGGCCATGTGCGCACCTCCGACATGGTCGTGCGCGTGGGCGGCGAGGAGTTCGTGGTGCTGATGCCGGGCACCGACCGCGCCACGGCCGAAACCGTGGCCGAGCGCCTGCGCGTCGTCGTCGGGGAGAAGCCGTTCGTGCTCGGCCCCGAGCCGCTGCGCGTCACCATCAGCATCGGCATCGCCTATGGGGCCTTGGCCCCTGCGGACCTCCTCAAAGAGGCCGACGCCGCGCTCTATGCCTCGAAGCAGAAAGGCCGCAACTGCGTGACGGCGGCCGCGTCCAAATCCCAAGCCTCGCTCGCCGCGCCGGCGGCTTAGGGCGCAAGGGCCCGCTCGATCCGGCCCAATAGGGCTGGACAGCGCCCCCTCAAGGGGTGCCGAAAGTGTGCGAGCTCGCCGGATCTTCGCGAGTGCGCCTGCGGTCTGTCCGCAAACCGCCCCCGTAGAAGGGGAGCTGTCGGGTGCGCGGCGCCCGACGCTGGGGGCCTTCGGCCGCCCTATTTGATCTTCGCTTCCTTGAACGCGACGTGCTTCTTCGCGACCGGATCGTACTTCTTTTTCTCCAGCTTTTCCGTAACGTTACGCGGATTCTTGAAGGTCACGTAGAAGTAGCCGGTGTCAGCCGTGCTGACGAGCTTGATCTGCACGGAATTGGGGCGCTTGGGCATCGGTCACGTCCTTGGCAGGGGGCGGAAATGGAAACGCGCCCGCTCTCGGGCGCGTCCCCTCAAATCTCGGCGGGACAATACTTGGCGCGCCCCGCCTGTCAAGGAAGCCTATTGCTCCTCGGGATCGGGCAGATCGCTCTCGCGCCGGGTGCGGAACGCCGATTGCGGCCCGTTGGCGACGAGGAGCGCGCGCTGATAGAGCGTGGGCTCGCTCAGCAGCGCCTTCGCCACCTGGAGGTCGATCTCGCGCCGCGCCGTGTCGGAGGGGTCGGCGGCGCAATGGGCGCGCAGCGGCTTCGACCGCGCGGCATTCGGCACGGTCGAGGCCCGCCACTGGCGGAAGACCTGGTTCGTCCGCACATCGTTGACGGCGAGGGTGCGGATGATGGCCTGGGCGCTGGCGCCCTTCCTGGCCGTGCAGAGGTTCGGGAGCACGCCGAGGTCCTGGAGCGCGTAGCCGGACGGCGCGTGGAAGCGCGACCAGGTGAGGATGAGCTCGCCGTCGTTGGGCAGGGTGAACACGGTCTGGACCGTGCCCTTGCCGTAGGTGTTGGAGCCGACGACGACGGCGCGGCGGTTGTCCTGCAGCGCCGCCGTCACGATCTCGGACGAGGAGGCGCTGCGGCTGTTCACCAGCAGCACGATGGGAATGCCGGACGCGATGTCGCCCGCGCGGGCGTCGTAGCTCTGCTGGCTCTCCGGATGGCGCCCGACGGTGGCGACGATGCGGCCTTCGGAGAGGAAGAGATCGGAGACGTCGATGGCCTGGTCGAGCAGGCCGCCGGGATCGTCGCGCAGGTCGAGGATGATGCCGGCCATGTTGGGGCCGATCTCGCGCTTGGCGTCCGCGACCGCGCGCGCCACCTGCCGCGCCGTGCCCTGGAGGAAGCGCGTCACCTGGATGTAGGCGATGTTGCCCTCGCGCCGGTAGATGGCGGCGACCGGGATGATGTGCCGGCGCACGACCGCGAGCTCGAGCGGCTGCGGCACCTGCGCGCGCGCCACGGTGAGAATGACGCGGCTGCCCTCGGGCCCGCGCAATTGCTGCACGATCTCGCGCAGTTCGAGCCCGATGATCGGCTTGCCGGCGATGCGCACGATGGCGTCGTCGGCGCGCAGCCCCGCCGTTTCCGCCGGCGTGCCCGGCATCACCGAGACGACCTTGAGCTGGCCCTGCACCTGCTGGACCGTGATGCCGATGCCGCCATAGCCGTTGCGGAGCGCGCGGCTTTCGCGCGCGTCGGCGGGCGGCACGTAGCGCGAGAAGCCGTCGAGCGAGGCGAGCGCGGAGGTGAGGATCGCCTGCTGAATCTTGTCGGTGCCGGCGCGCGCGATCGCGTCCGAAGCGCCGGCCGCGGCCTGGATGACCGATGAGGTCACCTGCGCCCAGCCGTCATAGTCCTGCGCATGCGGCGCCGGGAACGCCGCCACGCGGCGCGTCCGGTGTTGCACGGTAACGGTGGCGCCGGGGGCTCCCACGGTGATCTGGTTGTCGAGCGTCGTCAGCCCCTTGAACCCGCCGAGCGCCACGTCGCGGACCGAGACCGCGCGCACGTAGCGGTCGCGGATATAGCGGTAGCCGACGCGATAGACGTCGGTGGAGACGGATTCGCCGCTGGGGCGGGTCGGGACTTCGGCACGGTCCCCGGTCTGCGCGCAGGCGCCGCCCAGAGCGAGCACGAGGGTCAAGACCGCGGCCACGGAATGGCGAGCCATGGGAACAATCCATCGGGTCAAGGAAATGCGCCGGCTGCGACCGCCCGACACGGAAGTGGGTGAACCGGCGATCTGCGTCATGGCCGCCCGTGCATCGTCATCCGCATCGCGCAGAGAAAGCGTGGTCGTCCGTGCTAGCATGCGGGCAGAAGCTAATACGGTCCCGGGTTTCAGCCAATTCACAGTTTAGCCAGAGAAGTCTTGGGCCTGGCAAGCTTTTATTGCACTTATTCTTAACGGTGCCGCCGCGATTTCCGCAACGGGCGGGGGGAGGGCGACCGCATCGGCGGCCGCGCCGGCGTGTGCGCCACGAAGCCGAACGCCAGGCTGCCGGTGATGGGGTCGGCCTCCTCGAGGCGGACCGTCACGGCGTCGCCGAGATGGAAGGTCCGCCCGGTGGCGCGGCCCGTCAGGGCGTGGCGCTCGGGGTCGTGGCGGTAATAGTCGCGGGGCAGGGCGCCCACCGGGAGGAGCCCGTCGGCGCCGCTCTCATCGAGGGTGACGAAGAGCCCGAAGCGTTGCACCCCGTTGACGGTGCCGTCGAATTGGGCACCGACGCGGTCGGAAAGAAAGGCCGCGATGTAGCGGTCGTTGGCGTCACGCTCGGCCGCCATGGCCCGGCGCTCGGCCTTGGAGATGGCCTCGCCGAGATCGTCCCACCCGCCGGCGTCGCGGCGCCCGACGCCGCCCGGCGCCTCGGGGCCGAGCAGCGCGCGGTGGACGAGCAGGTCGGAATAGCGCCGGATCGGCGAGGTGAAGTGCGCGTAGCGGCGCAGCGCCAGGCCGAAATGGCCGCGGTTGACCGGGCTGTATTGCGCCTGGCTCTGCGCCCGCAGCACCAGCTCGTGCACCATGCGCTTGTGCGGCGAGTCCTTCGTCTGCTCGAGCACGCGGTTGAAATCGCGGGCGCGGAGGCCGGTGGGCGGCAGCGAGGCGCCAAGCTCCTTCAACACCGGCCGGAGCGCCTCGAGCTTGGAGAGATCGGGCGGCTCGTGGATGCGATACATGCAGGGCTGGCGCTTGGCCTCGAGCGCCTCGGCCGCCGCGACATTGGCGAGGATCATGAACTCCTCGATGAGCCGGTGGCTGTCGAGGCGTTTCGGCGTCGCGATGCGGAGCACCCGGCCGTCCTTGTCGAGCTCGATCTTGCGCTCGGGCAGGTCGAGCTCGAGGACGTGGCGCCGGACGCGCGCCGCGGCGAGTGCGGCGTAAGCGCGATAGAGCGGCCGAATGGACCGCTCGATCAACGGCCCGGTCACTTCGTCCGCCGCGCCGTCCTCAGCCTGCTGCGCCTGCTCGTAGGTGAGCCGCGCCGCCGAGCGCATGAGGCCGCGCTCGAAACGGTGTTCGAACATCTCGCCCTCGGCGTCGATGCGCATATGCGCGGCGAGGCAAGCGCGGTCCTCGTGGGGCCGGAGCGAGCAGAGGTCGTTCGAAAGCTCCTCGGGCAGCATCGGAACGACGCGGTCGGGGAAGTAGACCGAATTGCCACGCTCGCGGGCCGCGCGGTCGAGCGCGCTGCCCGGCCGCACGTAATGCGCCACGTCGGCGATGGCGACCGTGATGCGCCAGCCGCCTTCGTTCTTGGGGTCGTCGTCGGGCGCCGCGAACACCGCATCGTCGAAATCGCGCGCATCGGCGCCGTCGATGGTGACGAGCGGCAGCTGACGCAGGTCCGCGCGGTCGCCGAGCTCCACCGGGCGCGCGCGCTCGGCCTCGGCGCGTGCCGCGGCGGGAAATTCGACCGGGATGCCGTGCTGGTGCACGACGATGAGGC